>JAHFRO010000032.1:1704-25035 GCA_023266245.1 Betaproteobacteria bacterium
CCCTGTCACGGCCAAAGGTGGACTGAAATTCGTTCCGGACACAACAATTGGCAACGCCCCGCTGCTCGATTTGCTCTTTGTGCCGGGTGGGCCGGGTGTCGGCGCACTGATGGAAGACCGTAAAGTGCTCGAGTTCTTGCGACACCAGGCGCGGCAAGCCAAGTATGTCACTTCGGTCTGCACCGGTGCCCTGGTTCTTGGGGCCGCGGGTCTGCTCAAGGGTTACCGCGCTACGACGCACTGGCTCTCTCTCGAACTCTTGCCCATCTTCGGCGCAACCGCCGTACCGGATCGCGTTGTGATTGATCGTAACCGCATTACGGGCGGCGGCGTCACGGCCGGCATTGATTTTGCCCTCACCATCGCCGGTGAACTTTTTGGTGTGGAAACGGCAAAAACAATCCAGTTGATGATCGAATACAATCCTGCGCCGCCCTTTGCTTGCGGCCATCCTGCGACCGCTGACGCTGCCATCGTCGGAGAACTGCGCCGCAAGCGCGCCCCCCTGCAAGCTGCGCGGCTGGAGCAGGCGAAGCGGGCCGCGGGGCTATACTGCGAATGAGACGTCCATTCACTCGTTCTAACTCTGTGTTCGACGAAACCGCCATTTAACGCAGATAAACGCCGATGGAGAATCGGAAATTCAGAGCCACAGAGCACACAGAGAAAAAATAGACAGGATTCATCTGCGTTCATCGGTCGCTTCAGTAGGTTTCCTTGGCGCCCTTGGCGTCTTGGCGGCTCCCTCTAACCCGCTCCAGATGCGCGCAGATTGCGCGCGCGCCCTCGACGATGCGCGAGGTCTGGCGCTGGATGAGATCCGGATCGACGTGAAATGCGGGCAGCTCGCGCAGCGTCCCCACCGCCGCCGCGCGCCACTCGCGCGCGAACTCCGCACCGCCTTGCGCCTGGCTGCCGCCGAGAATCACCTCGGGCCGCGCCGCGGCCACCGCCTCCAGTGATACGGTCGGAGTGAGCAGCGGAACAGCGGCGAACACGTTCTCGCCCCCGCACAGCGTGATCACGTCGCTGATCATGTGCGCGCCGTTCACGGTGATCAGCGGCCGGTGCCACACTTCGTAGAACACGCGCACCTTCGGAGCCGCGCCGAACTGCGCCCGCAGTGACCGTAAGTCCTGTTCGAACGCGGCCGCCGCGCGCTCCGCCGCGGGTGCGTTTCCGGCGAGCGTGCCGATGGCGCGCAGCAGGCGCGGAATGTCGGAAAGCCGCGCCGGCTCGCTGACGAACACCGCGTAGCCGAGGCGTTCGAGCCGTTCGATGTCCCCCGCCTGGTTGCCGCTCTTCCACGCGAGAATGAGATCCGGCTCGAGCGCGATCACGCGCTCGACATCGATGCGGGCGGCGTCGCCCACCTGCGTGACGCCGAGCGCCGCCTGCGGGAAGTCGCTGAAGCGCGCCACGCCCACCAGTTGCGCGCCGGCGCCGGCGGCAAACGCGAGCTCGGTGAGGTGCGGTGCAGCCGCGACGATGCGCTGCGCCGGACGGGTCAGCGCCACTATCTTCCCCCGGTCGTCGCGTAGCTCAATGCTCGCGGCTAACGCCGAAAAGGACACAACCGAAAAAACCAGTTGGCCACAGAGAGCACAGAGGACCCCGAGAAAACCAAAATCCATATCGGTGGTTTTCACAGATCTTGCTCTCTGTGATCTCTGTGTCCTCTGTGGCTGATTTGCCGTTCAGGACAAAAGCGAGAACACAGCGCCACGGCGGCGCTGGCCGTGCGCAAGAAGCGGCTCAAGACGCAGGCCGAGTAACTGAGGGATTCAGTGATTCACTATTCACCAGCCATGCGCAGTCTCAGCTGCCGCGCTCCATGAACTGCAGCAGCCTGGCGCTGGTCTGGCGCAGGCGCGAGGAGAGCATCGAGACCAGTTTCACGAGGATCTTGGAGCCAAGACTGGAATGATCGAGGATGATCTTCGCCATATCGTCGCGATGCAGCACCGCGAAGACGGTGGTCTCGGTCGCGACACAGGTGGCGAAACGCGGCTCCCCGTCGATCATGGACATCTCGCCGAGCGTCATGCCCGCACCGACGGTGGTCATGTGCTGCTGCTCGCCGCGCATGCCTCTCTTGAAGATGTCCACGTAGCCCTCGATGACGAGCAGCATGAAATCGCCGCCGTCGCCCTCGCGGATGATGAGCTCGCCCGGTGACGCGCGATAAACGTCCATGTAGCCGGCCAGGATCGAGATGTCTTCGCGCGAGAACTCGGCAAAAAACGGCGACTTGCCGACCAGGCCGAAGATCACATCGGTGATCGCGGTACCCTTGCCGACCCGCTCCAGGTTCCGCAGATTGCCCCGGTCGGAACCGGCTTCGTTTTCGTCCTGTGCCATATGACCGCCACCCCTCCCAGAGCCGGCTCAATTTACTCCACTATATAACAGCCGCCACCCTCACCGCCATGCCGGTGTCCTACGCCCTAATCGGCTTCCGCCTTGAGCCGCCGCTTGCGGACAGCGTCCGCCAGCCCCTGGAGCAGCTTTCTGCTGTCCTCCCAGCCGAGGCAGCCGTCGGTGATGCTCATGCCGTAGACCAGTTCCTTCCCCGGCATCAGGTCCTGGCGCCCGGCTTTGAGGTGGCTTTCGACCATCACGCCGACGATGCGCTCCTCGCCGCCCGCGATCTGGCGTGCGACGTCCTGCCCCACGTCCATCTGTTTCTCCGGCTTTTTGCTCGAGTTGCCGTGGCTGAAGTCGACCATCAGCCGCGCCGGGATGCCGGCTTCCGCCAGCGTCTTGCCCGCGGCGTCCACGCTCGCCGCGTCGTAGTTCGGCTTGTTTCCCCCGCGCAGGATGATGTGGCAGTCCTCGTTGCCCGCGGTCGAGACGATCGCCGTGTGGCCGGCCTTGGTGACCGACAAAAAGTGGTGCGGCGCCTGCGCCGCGCGGATCGCATCCACCGCAATCCTGATGTTGCCGTCGGTCCCGTTTTTGAAGCCGACCGGGCACGACAACCCCGAGGCGAGCTCGCGATGTATCTGGCTCTCGGTGGTGCGCGCGCCGATCGCGCCCCATGCCACCAGGTCCGCGACGTACTGCGGCGTCATAACGTCGAGAAACTCGCACGCTACCGGCATCCCCGTCTCGTTGAGTTCGAGCAGCAGCCGGCGCGCAATGCGCAGCCCTTCGTTGATGCGGAAGCTGCCGTCGAGATGCGGGTCGTTGATGAGCCCCTTCCAGCCCACGGTGGTGCGCGGCTTCTCGAAGTAGACGCGCATCACCACCAGCAGCTCGTTCGCCAGCCTGTCCTTGGCCTCTTTGAGCTTGCCGGCGTACTCCTTGGCGGCCTTCACATCGTGGATCGAGCAGGGTCCCATGATCACCAGCATCCGGTCGTCCGCCCCGTGCAGGATGCGATGGACCGCCTGCCGCGTTTCAAAGGTGGTCTTGGCCGCCTTCTCCGAGACCGGGAACTCGCGCAGCACGTGCGACGGCGGCACCAGCTCCTTGATCTCCTTGATCCGAACGTCGTCGGTACGGTATTGCATTGCATCTAAACCCGATAAATCAAAGCATTATAGCTCATTATTGAACCAGGAGGCGAACGGCGTGAGTGGTAAGTGGTGAGTCGAAAAAGCACGAACCGTGACCCGTTTTCACGATTCACGATTCACGACTCACGACTCACGACTCACGACTCACGACTCACGGATATCTAGATCGTGCCGCCGACGGTGAGACCGTCGATTCTGAGCGTGGGCTGACCCACGCCCACCGGCACGCTCTGGCCCTCCTTGCCGCAGGTCCCGACGCCGGGATCGAGCGCCATGTCGTTGCCGATCATGGCGACCCGGGTCAAAGCATCGGGGCCGTTGCCGATGAGGGTCGCGCCCTTCACCGGATAGGCGAGCCTGCCGTCCTCGATGACGTAGGCCTCGGAGGCCGAGAACACGAACTTGCCGTTGGTAATGTCCACCTGCCCCCCGCCGAAGTTGACGGCATAGATGCCGTTTTTCACCGAAGCGATGATTTCCTGCGGCGAGGCGTCGCCGTTCAGCATGTAGGTGTTGGTCATACGCGGCATCGGGATGTGCGCGTACGATTCGCGCCGCCCGTTGCCGGTGCTCGCCACCTGCATCAGCCGCGCATTAAGGCTGTCTTGCAGATAGCCTTTCAGCACGCCATTCTCGATCAGCACGTTGCACTGCGTCGGGTGGCCCTCGTCGTCGATGTTGAGTGAGCCGCGCCGGCGTGCGATCGTGCCGTCATCGACCACGGTCACGCCGTGCGCCGCCACCCGCTCGCCGATGCGTCCGCTGAAGGCGGAGGTGCCCTTGCGGTTGAAATCGCCTTCCAGCCCGTGGCCTATCGCCTCGTGCAGGAGCACCCCCGGCCAGCCGGGTCCGAGCACCACCGTCATGGTGCCCGCCGGCGCCGGGCGCGCTTCCAGGTTGATGAGCGCCTGGTCCACCGCCTTCTTCGCGTAGTCCCTCAGCACTTCGTCGGTGAAGTAGGCGTAACCGAAGCGTCCGCCGCCGCCGGAACTGCCCTGCTCGCGCCGGCCGTTCGACTCGACGATCACCTGCAGCGACAGCCGCACCAGCGGGCGCACGTCGGCCGCGAGCACGCCATCCGCGCGCGCGACCAGCACCACCTCGTATTCCCCGCCCAGATAAGCCATGACTTGCGTGACGCGCGGATCGAGCGCGCGCGCGTAGCGTTCGATCCGCTCGAGCAGCGCCACCTTGGCCTGGTCTTCCAGGCTCGCCAGCGGATCGTGCGGCGCGTACAAGTTGTGCCCCGCGGCACGTCTCGCCACCTGCGTGCGGCCCGCCTGGCCCTGGCGCGCGATGGCGCGCGTGGCGCGTGCCGCAGCCTCCAGGGCGGTCAGGCTGATGTCGTCGGAATAGGCAAACGCGGTTTTCTCCCCGCTCACCGAGCGCACGCCGACGCCCTGGTCGATGTTGAAGCTGCCGGACTTGACGATGCCCTCCTCCAGGCTCCAGGACTCGCTGCGGTTGTACTGGAAATAGAGGTCGGCGTAATCCACCCGGTGCGCCATGATCTGCCCGAACACGGTTTCCAGCCGGCTGCCGTCGAGCGCGTACGGCGCAAGCAACGTAGCGTTTGCGGTGGCAAACGCCGTTTCAGGTTTAATGTTTAAGGTTTCAGGTTCCACGACTATTCCGATACTAGCACCGGTGCAGCCTCCGGTGCGTCAACGCCGGCAGGCTCTGCCGCAGATGCTGCAAAAACTGTGGATTGATCCCGGCCACCACCACCCCCGAGCCGCGCGGCAGCCGGTCGAGCACCACGCCCCACGGATCGACGATCATGCTGTCGCCGTGGGTTTCGCGGCCGTTCATGTGATAGCCCCCCTGCGCCGGCGCCAGCACATAGGCCAGGTTTTCGATGGCGCGCGCCCGGATCAGCGTCTCCCAGTGCGCCTTGCCGGTGGTTTCGGTGAACGCCGAGGGAATGAGGATGATGTCCACCTCCTTCATCGCGCGGTAGAGCTCCGGAAAGCGCAGGTCGTAGCAGACCGAGAGGCCGAGCCGGCCGAACGGCGAGTCCACCGTGACCACGTCCCTGCCCGGCTCGATGGTGCGCTCCTCCGAGTAGCGCTCCTGTCCCATCTCGAAGCCGAACAGGTGGATCTTGTCGTAGCGCGCGGCGAGCCTGCCCTTGTCGTCGTAGACCATGGAGCTGTTGCGCACCTTGTCCGGCGCGGAACACTCGAGCGGCACGGAACCGCCCACCAGCCAGATCTTGTGCTTTTTCGCGGTGGCCGACAGAAATTCCTGGATCGGCCCCTTGCCCTCCTTCTCGCGCACCGCGACCTTGTCGCGGTCGCGCATGCCCATGATCGCAAAGTACTCGGGCAGCGCCACCAGCTTTGCTCCCTGCTCCACCGCCATCTCGATCAGGCGTCCGGCCTCGTTCAGGTTGCCTTCGACGATGGGGCCGGAGGCCATCTGCACCGCGGCGATGCGCGTCACCCCCGGTTGCGCCGGTTTCGTCCTCCTGCTCGCAGTGGAATCGGCCCTGTCGAAGGAAGAACGCAGTTTGGTGCTCATGGTTTCACGACTTCGACTGTCAGCGGTTCTGACGTCTTCAGATCGCCGCGCAACGTCACGCGCTCGGCCTCGACCGCCAGCGCCATCAGCCACGCGCGCAATTCCTCGGCCAGCAGAGCCGATTCCTGGCTGGAGCCGTGGTGGACGACGAGGCGCGCGCCCGGCTGCGCCAGATAGGTATTGACGGCCTGCCTGATCGCCGCCTGCTCGAGCATCACACGGCCGCTGCGCGGCCGGTCCCACAGCTCGGGCGGCACCACGAAGGTCTGCGCCGCGGCGCTCAACGCCGCGCAGGCGAATCCCGCACTGATAAGAAACCTTAGCATCACGGTGCTTTCTCGGCCCCGGGCCCGCCGGCCTGGCGCTCGATCTTCACCACGTTGGGCTCCGACCAGGGGCCGCTCACGCCGTATTCGTAGGAAACCATCTGGTCGAGCGGGTCCTTGAGCATCTTCTGCGCCAGGAAGGTCGCCACGCCCGCAATCGGTCCTCCGATCAGCGCGCCGGCGATGGACACGCTGTCACTGACGTGCGGCATGATCCGCACCCGCAGTTTCTGGGTCTCCTGCACGAGATCCACCTCTCCGCTCATGGTGACGCGCGCCGATGGTCCCTGGATGCGGAAGTTCTCGGTGCTGGCGATGCCGCGGTTGATCTTGACCGCAGCGAAGATCTCGTCGAAGGCGAAGCCTTCGCTGAAAATGTCGCGGAAGTCGAGCGTGATGCGGCGCGGCAGCGCCTGCAGGCTGAGGATGCCGAGCAGCTTGCCGATGCCCGGCTCGAGCTTGAGAAACTGGCCCTTGGCGGCATCGAGCACCAGGTTGCCGGAGAGCGTCGGATAGTCGAAGTCGTACGGCGCTCCCGCCCACGACAGCGCGCCTTCGAGTTTCGTGGCGCCGCGCCGCAACCCCTCCGGGTGGCCGAGGCGGGTGAGCAGCTTGCCGGCGTCGCTCGCCTCCAGCCGCAGATTCACCTGCGTGCGCGGCTGCGAGAGCCAGCTCTGCCACAGGCCCTCGAGCGTGAACGTGCTCTCGGGATTCACGATGCGCAGTTTCTCGATGCGCCAGTCGCGGCCTTCCGGCGTAGCGTTGAACTCGAGACGGCCGAGCGGCCTGTCGTTTTTGATGAACTGCTCGACGGTGATGTCGAGCGCCGGCAGCTCGGGTTCCTTCTGCGCCTGGGCGGCGGCGGCCGCCTGCCCGGCCCCGGGGGCGGCGGCGGGTATGGCGAGCGTTTTCATGTGCGCGGTGAACTTGCCGCGCTCCTGCGGCTGCCAGATCACGCTGCCTTCGAGCTCTTTGCCGGAGAGGCTGCTGCGCCACTGCCCGCCCTGCGCGGTGGCATTCACCGCCAGGTCGTTGAAGCGCCGCCCGAGCGCGTCCATGGCCCCCAGCTTGAGCTCGACACCGCCCCAGTCGATGCGCGCCTCGCCGCTGCTCTGACGGAAGAAGGCGAGCCAGCGGTCGAGATCGAGCGTTTTCACCGCTCCGCTTACCCACACCCCGTTGCGCTCGGGCTCAGCTGCCGCGCCGCCGAAGCGCACCGTGCCGCGCGCGATCGTGGCACGCCCGCCCTCCGTGCGCCGCACCAGGTGCATGCTGACGACGTCGCCGAAGGCGAGGCTCAACCGGTCCTGGTTGGCCGCGAGAGAATGGCGCTCGAAGCGAAACGGCAGCGTCTCCACCGCAGTCTTTACGAGCGGCGCCGGCAGATCGGCGGCGAGACCCTGCAGGCTGGATTCGACCACCACGTCGGCGACCCGCTTGCGGATGGTGTAGAGCGCGCGCCAGTCGGTCGCGCCGCGCAGGTGCTGCGCCCAGTGCGGGCCGCCACCGGAGCGGCGCACGTTGTCGGCGTTGATGCGGCCCTGCACGGTGACGCGCACCGTGGCGTCGCGCAGCGTCGTCGCGGCTATCGTCACCGGCCCGCCGAGCACGGTGCCGCTCAGGTTCTGCGCGCGCACGCTGGATTCGGTGAACTCGACCCGACCGCCCGCCTGCTCGACTGCCGGCAGATCCGGGTCGGAAACGACCGTGTTATTGGCGAACTGGTAAGTGCCGGTCACCTTGCTCTTCTCGGTCGCCCGCAGCGGGATTTCCAGCTTCAGCGCGAGCCTGCCCGATCCCTGCGCCTGCCAGCCCTCGGTGAAATGGTCGATCATCCCGAGCACCGGGCTTTTCTCGATGAAGGCGAAGAACTCGCCGGTCGGCCCTTCCGCCTCCCCGGTCACGTTCAGCAATTCGTCGGCGTGCGTGAGGTCGGAGATTTCGGCACGCACCTTGGCGAGCCGCGCGCCGAAGAGGGTACCTTGCCGCGCATACACATCCATGCGCTTGCCGCGGAAAATGAAATCACCCGCGATGTTTTCGATCCTGGGCCAGCCGTTGGCGTAATCGAGCGTGCCGCCGGTCACCTTGGCCGTCACCTGGAACACACCGCCCTTGCCGTCGGTGAACGGAAAATCGTCGAGGTTGCCCTTCAGCCGCAACGTCACGTCGTTCGACTGGCCGGCGAGAAATGCGGTATCCAGCCAGGCGCGTGTGGACTCGCCCAGGATCAGCGGGATATAACGGCTCGCGAAGCGCGCGTCCGCCCGCGTGAGGTTGCCGGTGAGATCGATGTGGCCGCGGGTCTCGCCCGCCGTGCGGTAGTTGCCGAACACGGTGCCGGCGAGGTGCGAGTTGGAGAACGAGAGGTTGCTCAGCCGCAGTTCGGTCTCGCCGCCGCTGCGCACCCAGGCAACCTGCGACGTGAGCGCGTCGAATTCGAGCGTGTCGCGGAACACCAGCGGCATTTCCACCGTCGCCTTTTGCGTGTTGAGATAGAACGTGCCGCCCCGCTCGGTGCCCTCCAGGCTCCCGCTCACCCCGGTGAAGCCCGGGATCCTGCCCATGCGGTTGAGCGCCAGATTGTGAAACCGCCCCTTGGCGCTGTACTGCTGCGGCTCGCGCCATTCCCCGCTCCAGCGCACCACCACGTCATAGAGGCTGCCTTTGGGGGAGAGCGTCGCGAGCTGCTTGCGCACTTCCGGGGCGAGCGGCAGATGGTCGGCGAGCGCGACCAAGGGTGCCAGCTCGAGCGCGTTGGCCTGAAGTTCCCCGCGCGCGGGCTTGCGCTCGCTTGCGCCGACCAGGCGCAGCAGGAAATCGGCCGGCTGCAGCGTGAGGCCCCCGGTGGTGGCAAGGCTGAGCTTGTGGGTGGTCACCTCGAAGTCCGCATCCGACATCTTCCAGCCGATGCGTCCCGCAAGCTCGGTGAGATCAAGCTCGGGCAGGTCTTTTGCCAGCCGCGTGCGCACGTTGGCAAGGCGCACATCGGCAATGATGTCCGTGAGCTGATGTTGGCTGAAGGTGAGCCACGCGCGCACAGCGCCGGCTCCGCGGGGAAACTCGACCGGGAACGGGACCCAGGTGCGCCAGGCCGCGATGTCGGCGTAGTCGAGCTGCAGGAACAGACCGCCGTTCCATTCGGCGAGCGCCCTGACGGTCTCGCCGGTGAAGTCCCCGCGCACGTCGAGCGGGGCGGCCAGCTCGCGCGGCGGCACCGCGCGCAGCCCGAAGCGGTGATGTCCGCCGCGGTTGAAGATCTGCAGGTTGACGTGCTTCAGCTCCAGCTGCGGCGCGGCGCGCTGCTCATCCAGCCACACGATGGTGGCGTCGTGCACCTCGACGTCGCGCTGCCGCAGCAGCCAGTCGGCGAAACCGCCGCCGTCCTTCTCGCCGGTGAGCTCGATGCCGGCGACCGAAATCACGCCGC
Source organism: Betaproteobacteria bacterium (assembly GCA_023266245.1). Taxonomy (GTDB): domain Bacteria; phylum Pseudomonadota; class Gammaproteobacteria; order Burkholderiales; family SG8-41; genus SG8-41. Next base: position 11,505 of record JAHFRO010000032.1, read on the forward strand.
GCGAGTCGCGCCGGATGTTGAGGGTGGGACGATGGATGTCGAGCGCGTAAAAGCGCAGCTCGAGGGTGAGCAGCGACAGCCACGAGAGCGTATGGTCAACGCGGGAGAGCTCGAGCGCGGGCCGTCCGGCGGCGTCGAACACCGTCACCTGCTCCAGCATCAACTGCGGACGCAGCCCGTCCCAGTTGGCGTGGATCCTGCCGATCGCGATCTTCTGCTGCGCCTTCTCGCTGACGACGCGCGCGATGTCTTCGTGATAGTTCTCGATGTTGGGCAGGATCCAGTAGCGCAGCCCGAGCACGACGGCGGCGAACGCGATACCGGCTGTCAGCACGCTCCAGGTGAGTACGCGGTAGACCCAGAGCGAGCTGATGTGCAGCCACTTGAGCCTGTCGGGAAGCGCCACGCTTTGCCTGAGAGTCGAAAAAATGCGATATTGAGTCAAGGATTTACGTATTTTAACCTCAATCGCCGATGGAATCTCATAACGCGCGCGCGCAGCCCCGCGCTGACGCGCTGCTCACGCGCGCCGCGCGGCTCAGCCATTACGCACGGCGGCTCATCGAGGCCGCGCCCCGGTCCGGTTTTGATGCCGGGATCGAGCGGGCGTTCAGCGCCGCTGAAATGCGCGCGGCGCTCGCGGCGCAGCCGACGAACGACGAGGAGGATAGTCACAGGCGCGCGCTGCGCGTGCTGCGCAGCCAGACGATGCTGCGCCTGATGGCGCGCGACCTGGGCGGCGTGGCGACGCTCGCCGAGGTGATGGCGACCACCACCGCGCTCGCCGAGGTCTCGATCAGCCACGCGCTCGCCCGCCTCGACGAATGGCTCGCCGCGCAGCATGGCAAGCCCGTCGGCGCGGCAAGCGGAAGCACGCAGCAGCTGCACGTGGTGGGTATGGGCAAGGTGGGCGGGGCCGAGCTCAACGTCTCTTCCGACATCGATCTCGTATTCGTCTATCCCGAGGAAGGCGAAACGCAGGGACCGCGTGCGATCAGTAACCACGAGTACTTCACGCGGCTCGGGCGCCGCCTGATCGCGGTGCTCTCCGAGATCACCGCTGACGGTTATGTGTTTCGCGTCGACATGCGGCTGCGGCCTTACGGCGACAGCGGCCCGCTGGTCGCGAGCTTCGACATGCTCGAGAATTACTTCATTACCCAGGGACGGGAGTGGGAGCGTTACGCCTGGATCAAGGCGCGGCCGCTTACCGGAGACCGTTGTGCCGAGTTGCTCGAGCTTGCGCGCCCGTTCGTCTACCGGCGCCACCTCGACTACAACGCGTTCGCCTCGCTGCGCGACCTGCACCGCCAGATCCGGCGCGAGGTGGAGCGCCGCGACATCGCCGAGAACATCAAGCTCGGGCCCGGCGGCATCCGCGAGATCGAGTTCATCGTGCAGGTATTCCAGCTGATCCGCGGCGGACGCGATCCGGCGTTGCGTCGGCAGCCGACCCTTGCGGTGCTGCCGCTGCTCGCCGAGCGCAATCTACTGCCCGCGGCGGCGGTGCGCGAGCTCGAGGAGGCCTACACGTTCCTGCGCAACCTCGAGCACCGGCTCCAGTACCTTGATGACCAGCAGACGCACGCGCTGCCGCAGTCAGAGGCCGACCGCCTCCTGGTGGCTCAAACGATGGGGTTTGAAGACTGCGCGGTGTTCGCCGCGGCGCTCGAGCATCACCGCAGCCGCGTGACGAACCATTTCGAGGCGATATTCGCGGCCTCGCCCGCCGGCGAGCACGCGCTCACCCATCTGTGGCAGGAGCAGGCGGACACCGAGAAATCGGTGGCGCAGCTCGCCGCGCTCGGGTTCCACCGGCCGCAGGCGATCGAGCAGCGGCTCAAGGCCATGCGCGGGAGCGGTCGTTACCGCGGGATGCCCGCTGCGAGCCAGGCGCGGCTTGACCGGCTGGTGCCATACGCGATCGAAACCGCGGCCGCCGAACGCGATCCCGATGCGACACTGGAGCGCATCCTCGATTTGTTTGAGAGCGTGAGCCGGCGCGGGTCCTACCTCGCGCTGCTTGAGGAGTATCCCCAGGCGCTCTCGCGGCTCGCCGCGATGATGAGCTCCAGCCCGTGGGTGGCGCAGTACCTCACGCAGCACCCGATCCTGCTCGACGAGCTGCTCGACCCGCGCGCTCTCTACACGGCGCCCGACTGGACCGGGCTGCGCGCGGCGCTGCGCAGCGAGCTCGACGCCGCGGCAGCTGACCTCGAGAAGCAGATGGACCTGTTGCGCCACTTCAAGCACACGCAGACGCTGCGCCTGGTCGCGCAAGATCTCGCCGGGCTGCTGCCGCTCGAAAAGCTCGCCGATCGCTTGACCGAGCTCGCCGACTTCGTGCTCGCGGAAGTGCTGCGCCTCACCTGGCAGGGGCTGCGCCAGCGCCATTGCGAGGAGCCGTGCTTCGCGATCATCGGCTACGGCAAGCTCGGCGGCAAGGAGCTCGGCTACGCCTCTGACCTCGACCTCGTGTTCCTCTACGACGACGCGGCAGCGGAGGCGCCCGAGAACTACGCCCGCCTCGCGCAGCGCATCAACCACTGGCTGACCAGCCTGACGCCGGCCGGCGTGCTCTACGAGACCGACCTCAGGCTGCGACCGGACGGCGTGAGCGGCATGCTGGTGAGCCCGATTGAGGCATTCGAGGAATACCAGTACCGCCACGCGTGGCTGTGGGAGCACCAAGCGCTCACGCGCGGTCGTTTCTGCGCCGGCGACGAGGAGGTCGGCGTCAGGTTTGAGCGCATCAGGCGCGCGCTCCTCCAGCAGCGCCGCGATCTCGATCACCTGCGCGGCGAGATCGTCGCAATGCGGAAGAAGATGGCCGACGCGCACCCCAACGCGAGCGGGCTTTTCGATCTCAAGCACGACCGCGGCAGTATTGTCGACGTCGAGTTCATCGTCCAGTTCCTGGTGCTGGCCTACTCGCACGCGCACCCCGAACTCACCCGCAACGCCGGCAACCTGGCGCTCCTCAAGATGGCAGGCGAGCTCGGGCTGATCCCGCGCGATCTCGCTGGCGAAGCGCACGATGCGTACCGCGAGTTCCGCTGGCGTCAACACCGCCTGCGGCTGAACAGCGAGCGTTATGCGCGCGTCGAGCGGCGCGAGATCGCGCGCCAGGCCGCCGCCGTGCTCGCCCTGTGGCAAGCGGTGTTTCCGGGCGACCCGGCGGCGGAAACGCGCTGAGCTGCGCCGCAGCGGCGCATCGGGCGCGCGACGCTGCGCTCAGATGTCGAAGTAGAGGTAGAACTCCCAGGGATGCGGGCGCAGCCGGACTGGGTCCACCTCGCGCTTGCGCTTGTAATCGAGCCAGGTCTCGATCACGTCATTGGTGAACACCCCGCCCTTCTGCAGGAAGGCGTGGTCTTTCTCGAGCGCCTCCAACGCCTGCTCCAGCGAGCCCGGAACCTGGGCGATATGCTTCGATTCCTCCGGCGGCAGGTCATAGATATTCTTGTCGACGGGATCCCCCGGATCGATCTTGTTCTGGACGCCGTCGAGCCCGGCCATCAACATCGCGGCGAACGCGAGGTAGGCGTTGGCCGAGGGATCCGGGCAGCGGAACTCGACACGCTTCGCCTTGGGCGAGTCCGAGTACATCGGGATGCGCGCCGCGGCCGAGCGGTTGCGCTGGGACATCACCAAGTTGACCGGCGCCTCGTAGCCCGGAACCAGACGCTTGTAGGAGTTGGTAGTGGGCGCGCAGAACGCCATCAAGGCGTGGGAGTGCTTGAGCAGCCCGCCGGTATACCAGCGGCAAAGCTGCGAGGTGAGCGCCCAGCCCTTGGGATCGAAGAACAGGTTCTCGTCCCCCTTCCACAGGCTCTGGTGGCAGTGCATGCCGCTCGCGTTGTCGGCGAAGAGCGGCTTGGGCATGAAGGTGGCGACCTTGCCGTGCTGGCGCGAGACGTTCTTGCAGAAGTACTTATAGAGCATCACGTTGTCGGCCATGCGGGTAAGCGACGCAAAACGCATGTCGATCTCGTTCTGGCCGGCGGTCGCCACCTCGTGATGGTGCACCTCGATCTGTATACCCGCCTGCATCAGCGCCAGCACGATCTTCGAGCGGATGTCCTGCAGCGTGTCGTGCGGCGGCACCGGAAAGTAGCCTTCCTTGTAGCGCGGCTTGTAGCCGAGGTTGCCGCCCCCGTAGGCGCCTTCGTCCTTGCCCGAGTTCCATTCGCCTTCGGCCGACTCGACGTAGTAATAGCCGCAGTGCTGGTCCTGCGCGAACCGCACCGAATCGAAGATGAAGAACTCGAGCTCCGGCCCGAAATAGCAGGTGGTCGCGATCCCGGTCTGCTTGAGATAGACCTCCGCCTTCTTGGCGACGAAGCGCGGGTCACGCGAGTAAGGCTGCTTGAGGATCGGGTCGTGGACGTCGCAGATGATCGCCAGCGTGGGGACTTCGCACACCGGATCAACAAACGCCGTCGAGGGATCGGGCTTGAGCAGCATGTCCGACTCCTGGATCTCCTGGAAACCGCGGATCGAGGAGCCGTCGAACCCGATGCCTTCGCTGAAGAGCTCGGCGTGGATTTCGGGGAGTGTGATCGAGAAGTGCTGCCACAGCCCCGGCATGTCGGTGAACCTGAGATCAACGATCTGGATGTCGTGCTGCTTGATCATCGCGATGATGTCATCCACGCTTTCAGGGCGCTGCACGCGAAAAGCCCCCGGCGCGACCTGGACCATCGATTGCTTGGCGTTTTTCTGTTGCGGCGACATAGACTCCCTCCTTATGATCGTGAACACCCGGGCCCGTGCTCTGCCGCGGGATACAGTTGCCGCACGAGGCAGCCCGCAGCCGGTTGACGCGCAGCCGGCGCCTCGGTCGGTGGAATACGGATGGTTCGGGCGGTTGATGACGCTCGCTCTTTGACGGCGTTTCGTCTCCCACGCCCGCGTCCTACGATAATTCACCTCCCCCAAAAGTCAAGCGCGTCAGGTGCCGGCGTGATCACCGCCGAAGGCGGTCCCTTCCACCTTGTGCCCCATCAGGCGGTAGACGGCGATGTCGCCCACCTTGCCCTTGACCTTGAGCATCTCCGGGCCCTGAAAATCGAACTGGTTGCGAACGCGCTTGTAGGTGGCGGCGTCAACCAGTATGGTGCTGGGGCCCGCTTCCGCGGTGACCCGGCTCGCGATATTCACCGTGTCGCCCCACAGGTCGTAGATGAATTTCTTCATGCCGATCACGCCCGCCACCACCGGTCCGGTGCCGACGCCCACATGTATCTGCAGCTCTGACTTCTTGATTCCCGAAAGCGCAGCCATGTAGTCGCGCATCTCGAGCGCCATACCGCAAATCGCTTTGCTGTAGTCGCTTGCCACTTGCCTGACACTTGCGCTCCGGTGATGTTCGTCGAGCCCTCCCGCCACCATGTAGGCATCGCCGATGGTCTTGATCTTCTCCAGGCCGAACTTCTCCGCAAGCTGGTCGAAGTGTGAGAACACCTCATTGAGCAGCGTCACCATGTGCTGGGGCGGCATCTCTTCGGAGAGCCGGGTGAAATTGATGATGTCGGCGAACATCACGGTGACGTCGGCGAAGCCATCGGCAATCGTGGCATGTTGCACCTTGAGGCGCTCGGCAATGGGGCCGGGCAGGATGTTGAGCAGCAGTCGCTCCGACTTCTCCTGCTCCTCCTTGAGTAACCGGTTCTGCTCGTCCACCTTCTCCTGCAGCTTGTCGCGCTGGCGCACGAAGTAGCTGATCAGCAGATAGATGATGGTGGACATCGCGGCGAAGTTGAGCGCGAAGAATACGGCAATGGTCTGTGCCGTGACACCCGACTCCACGCCCTCGGTGAGGAAGTAGTCAAAGAACCCCGACACCGCGGTCATCACGAGATAGGCGAAGAACCACGGCAGCGACTCGCGTGGCCCCTGGAACATCATCACGCCGACCGGCGCGAGCAGCGCCCACAACATCACGCCCGAGGAACTCACGTAGCTGCCGATGCTCCACTGCATGATGAACGGCACGAACAGGAACAGGCTGGTCTGGATGAAGCGGAACAGCGCGAAGTTGCGGTTCCACAAGTAGAGCGCGAGTGCGCCCGCAGAGATCCCGAGGTAGGTTAACGGCACCGTGGAGGAGAACTTGATGCCCATCGCCTGGTAGATGACAAGCCACAGCATCGCGCCGAAGCCCATCAGGCCGCTGGCGAAGATCAGCAGCGTCTTGTTGAGCCTTTCCTGCTCGCTGTCCTGCTCAGTGATGACGCGTTGGCCCAAATCCTGCAGCCACAAGCGAAAATTGCGCGCCATGAATTCTCCCTGGAATGCCGCTACCGGGCCGGAGCCCGGCGGCAGCGTTTGCGAATTAATTCGCAATTCTACTCAGTGCGCACCGAGTTTGCCACCACTTGGTGCCGGCTTTCGTTAGGTGGAAGCGGCCGCACTCCTGATGGCAACCGGCGCAGCCGCGCCATTCCGAGGCGCCGGCCGCGGCCTCCGGCGTGTTCCGAGTTCCGTGTTCTGAGTTTTGGGAACAACCCGCACCCTGCCGCTCTTGACTCGAAACCCTGAACTCTGAACCCGAAACGCCGAGGGCGCCCCCGGCGCCGGAGGCGACATGCGCTAAAATGGTGCTTTTGCTCGATGGGATATATACATGTCATCCATGGCCGATCGCGACGGGCACATCTGGTACGACGGCAGGCTCGTGCCCTGGCGTAACGCCACCACCCACGTTCTGACCCACACCCTGCATTACGGAATGGGCGTTTTCGAAGGGGTCCGCGCCTACAAGACGGTCAACGGCACCGCGATCTTCCGGCTGCGCGAGCATACCGACCGGCTGTTCCGCTCCGCGCACATCAACGGGATGAAAATCCCATACGACAGGCACACCCTGATCGAGGCGCAGAAGGAAGTGGTGCGCGCCAACGGGCTTGAGGCGTGCTACATCCGCCCGATCGCCTTCTACGGCTCCGAAGCGATGGGAATCTCGGCCAAGAACGTCAGCGTGCATGTGGCGGTTGCCGCCTGGCCGTGGGGCGCGTATCTGGGCGCGGAGGCGCTCGAACGCGGTATCCGCGTAAAGACCTCCTCCTACGTGCGCCATCACGTCAATGTCACGATGTGCCGGGCGAAATCGGTCGGCACCTATATGAATTCCATACTCGCGCACCAGGAAGCGGCACAGGACGGATATGACGAGGCGCTGCTGCTCGACGTGGACGGCTTCGTCGCCGAGGGCTCCGGGGAGAACATCTTCATCGTGCGCAACGGAACGCTCTACGAGCCCGAGCTCACTTCCGCGCTCGAGGGCATCACGCGTGACGCGGTGATCCGCATCGCCCAGGACTTCGGCATAACGGTGGTCGCAAAGCGCATCACGCGCGACGAGGTCTATTGTGCGGACGAGGCGTTCTTCACCGGCACCGCGGCGGAAGTCACTCCGATCCGCGAACTCGACAACCGTGTGATCGGGGAAGGCAGGCGCGGGCCAGTCACCGGAAGACTGCAGAAAGCGTTTTTCGACTGCGTCGCGGGGAAGTCGGAAAAATACCGCGACTGGCTCACTTCCGTGGCGGGTTGATTGCCGGCATGGCCGAACAGACCGTCAACAAGACGCGGCACATCGAAGTGACGGCGGACGATCTGCCGCTGCACTGTCCGCTTCCCTCCATGAAGCTGTGGGACGCACACCCGCGCGTGTTCCTGCCGATCGAAAAGACCGGCGAAGCGCTGTGCCCCTACTGCGGAACGAAGTACACGCTCAAGGGTGGCCCTGCGCCCGGCAGCCACTAGCCGCCGCTCAAGGATGAAGGCAGAAGGATGAAGGATGAAGGTAACAGCGGTCTCGTTACCCTCGGCCTAGCCGTCTGGCCGGCTGGATTTTCGCAAGGCCGTAGCGCGTCCCGCAACGCCGTGCGTGTCCGTTCCCTTCTGCCTTCTGCCTTCTGCCTTCTGCCTTCATGAAGATCCTCGTGGTTGCGCCGTCGTGGGTCGGCGACACGGTGCTCGCACAGCCCCTGTTCAGGCTGCTGCGCGCGCGTCATGCCGGCCTCGTGCTCGACGTGCTGGCACCGCGGTGGACGGCTCCGCTGCTCGAGCGCATGCCGGAAGTGCGGCGCGCCGTAGAGAATCCGTTCGGCCACGGCGAGCTGAGGCTGGCGGCGCGCCGGCGGCTCGCTCGTAAACTTGCCGCGGAACACTACGATCAGGCGATCGTCCTGCCCAATTCCTTCAAATCCGCCCTCGTTCCCTTGTTTGCCGGCATCCCGCTTCGCACCGGCTACATCGGGGAACTGCGCTTCGGCCTGCTCAACGACGCGCGGCGGCTGGACGGGAAGCGGCTGCCGCAAATCGCACAACGCTTTGCGGCTCTCGCGCTCCACCGCGGGGCGGCGCTGCAGCTTCCCCTTCCCGCCCTGGAGCTGCAGGTGGATGATGCACGGCGGCGCGCGACGCTCGCCCGGCTCGGGCTCGATTCGCGTCAGCCGGCGGCGTCGCTGTGCCCGGGCGCGGAGTACGGTCCGGCCAAGCGCTGGCCGGCGCATTATTTCGCCGAGCTCTCCCAGCGTCTCGCCGCGCGCGGATACGCGGTGTGGTTGATCGGTTCGCCGAACGACGCGGCGATCGGCGCCGAGATCGAGCGGGCGAGTTCGGGCGCCTGCCGCAATCTGTGCGGCAGCACCTCGCTCGGCGAAGCGATTGACGTGCTCGCATCGAGCGCACTGGTGGTGAGCAACGACTCCGGCCTGATGCACGTGGCCGCGGCCCTGCGCAAGCCGCTCATCGCGCTCTACGGCTCGAGCAGCCCCGCTTTCACGCCGCCGCTCTCCCCGACCGCGACCGTTCTCAAGCTCGACCTGCCGTGCAGTCCGTGCTTCCAGCGCGAATGCCCGCTCGGCCATTTCAACTGTATGATGCAGCTCACTCCGGACAGGGTTTTGGCCGCGACCGACTTTGATAGAATTTCGTAGCCGGCAGTGAAGCGTGCACGGACCAGTACCGCAGCAATCAAAAGCCGACACTCGCGGTGCCGCAGATGAAGAAAGCGCTGTTCCCCACCCCGCAGGACGCCGAGGCCGCGTTCTACGAAGCGTTCACCAAATCCGACCTGGAGGCGATGATGGCGGTGTGGGCCGATGACGACGACATTTACTGCGTGCATCCCAACGGCGCGCGCATCACCGGGATGGACCGGGTGCGCGAATCATGGCGGCAGATCTTCGCCAGCGGCCAGACGCTGCGCTTTCAGCTCCGTGATCAACAGTGCGTGCAGGGCATGATGCTCTCCGTGCACAGCGTCTACGAGTACATCACCATCGCCGGAGAGCCGCGCTCGCGCAGCCCGGTGATCGCGACCAACGTCTACCTGAGAACCGAGCGCGGCTGGCGCATGGTCGCGCATCACGCATCGCCCGCGCCCGTGAGCGGCGAACCCGAGCCGCGCCGTCAGGCGAAAACGCTGCATTGAACGATTCACCACAGAGACACAGAGGCACGGAGAACGACGATTCAAAACGAACTCTCGTATTGATTTCGCTTTATTCTTGGAATCTCTGTGTCTCTGTGCCTCTGTGGTTGATTTACGTCTTAGAGGACTGCGATGAGCACCGCCAACTTTGGCAACCCCGACGTGATCGTGATCGGCGCCGGCAACGCCGCCTGCTGCGCGGCGCTCGCCACGCGCGAGAACGGCGCGAGCGTCATCCTCCTGGAGGCAGCGCCCATCGAAGACTGCGGCGGCAACAGCCGCTACACCGCGGGCCTGATGCGCTTTGTGTTCAACGGGGTGGAGGACCTCTCGCAGGTCATCACCGATCTTACCGAGGATGAGAAGAAGAACGTGGACTTCGGCCTGTACACGGCCGAGCAGTATTACGACGACATGGGCCGCATCACCCAGTACCGCACCGATCCCGATCTGTGCGAGCTCCTCATCTCGCGCAGCTTCGAGACCCTGGTATGGATGCGCAAGAAGGGCGTCAAATTCCAGGCGAGCTTCGGCCGCCAGTCGTACCAGGTGGATGGCAAGTGGAAGTTCTGGGGCGGCCTCGCGGCGGAAACCTGGGGCGGCGGGCCCGGGCTGATCGAGAACGAGCACAAGGCGTGCGCGCGCGAAGGCATCAAGATCTTCTACGAGACGCCGGCAATCGCGCTCATCACCGACAACGACGGCCGCGTCGCAGGCGTGCGCGCCAGGCACCAGGGCAAGAATGTCGGGATTCCCGCCAAGGCGGTGGTACTCGCATGCGGCGGCTTCGAGTCCAACGCCGAAATGCGCACGCGCTACCTCGGCCCCAACTGGGACCTCGCCAAGGTGCGCGGCACCCGTTACAACACGGGCCTCGGCGTCAAGATGGCGCTCGAAGTCGGCGCGCTGCCCTACGGACATTGGTCGGGCTGCCATGCCGTGGGCTGGGACCTGAATGCCCCGCCGTTCGGCGATCTCGCCGTCGGCGACAGCTTCCAGAAGCATAGCTACCCGTGGGGCATCATGGTGAACGCGCGCGGCGAGCGCTTCGTGGACGAGGGCGCGGATTTCCGCAACTACACCTATGCCAAGTACGGCGCGGTGATCCTCGCGCAGCCGGGCATGTTCGCGTGGCAGATCTTCGACGCAAAGATCATCCCCATGCTGCGCGACGAGTACCGCATCAAGCGGGTGACCAAGGTCAGGACCGACACGCTGGAGGAACTGGTGAAGAAGCTCGAGGGCGTGGACGCGGAAGCCTGCCTGCGCGAAATTCACGCCTACAACAAGGCGGTGCGCACCGACATCCCCTTCAACCCGGCGATCAAGGACGGGCGCTGCACCACGGGCCTCAAGGTCAACAAGACCAACTGGGCGAACACCCTGGATGAGCCGCCCTTCGAGGCTTACGCCGTGACCTGCGGCGTCACATTCACGTTCGGCGGCGTGAAGATCACCAACAACGGTGAGGTCGAGGACACTACCGGCAAGCCCATCCCCGGCCTGTTTGCGGCGGGCGAGCTGGTGGGAGGGCTGTTCTACCATAATTATCCCGGCGGCACCGGGCTCACCTCGGGCGCGGTGTTCGGCAGGATCGCCGGAACCGGCGCTGCCGCCTGCGCCAAACAGCTTGGATGAATTTCATTTCATGGACTTCGCGCTGGTCGAGCCGGGGAAACGCTGCTAAAGTTGCGCTCCAGAAATGCAGGAGGATGCGATGAACGCCCCAGCGATCAAGGTCAACAAACCGGTCAGGGAACAGGTCAGCAAGACAGAGTGGGAAACACGCGTCAATCTCGCCGCCTGCTACCGCCTGATGCACGAATTCGGCATGGTCGAGATGGTTGCGAACCACATCTCCGCCCGCGTGCCGGGAACCACGAACGAGTTCCTGATCAATCCTTACGGCATGCTCTACGAGGAGATGACCGCCTCGAGCCTGGTCAGGATCGACCTCGACGGCAACATCCTGTTCAATGCCACCGATTACGGCATCAACCAGGCCGGCTACGTGATCCACAGCGCGATCCACGCTGCGCGCCATGATGTGGACTGCGTGATTCACACCCACACGCTGGCGGGCATGGCGGTGTCAGCGATGAAATGCGGTCTGATGCCGATCGCGCAGACCTCGATGCGCTGGGCGAAAGGCGTTTCGTACCACGCCTACGAGGGCATCGCGATCCATCTCGAGGAGCGCGACCGCCTGGTAAAGGATCTCGGCGACAACGACGCCATGATCCTCAAGAACCACGGGCTGCTCACCTGCGGGCCGAGCATCCCCGAGTGCTTCAACAATCACTACCGGCTCGAGCGCGCCTGCGAGCTGCAGGTGATGACGCTCTCCTGCAACACCGAGATCGAGCTCCCGCCGCGGGAGATCATGGACGAGTCCTGGAAGTTGTTCCAGCCCGGCGTGCGGCGCCGCTTCGGGTGGCTGGAATGGCCGGCGCTGCTGCGCAAGCTCGACCGCATCGACCCCTCCTACCGCGACTGATACCCCCAACAGCCTTAACCGCAAAGGCGCAAAGAACGCAAAGAATTCGCAAAGGGAATCTTCTGGATTTTCTTTGCGTTGCCTTCGCGCCTTCGCGTCTTTGCGGTGAGGATTTTGGCTTCTAGGCACGGAATCCCAAATGCAGCCGCCGCTATGCCAGGGGCCCGATCCGCGGCCGCGCAAGCCGAAGTTCAGCATCCCGGCAGGCGCAACAGATTGTCACTGCCATCTCTTCGAGGAGCCGGGAAAGTACCCCCTGGCCGCAAACCGCAGTTACACCCCGCCGCTCTGTCCGCTCTCCGACTATCTGAAGCTGATGGAAACGCTGGGCCTCGCGCGCACCGTACAGGTCAACGCCAGCGCCTACGGGCACGACAACTCGGTGACGCTCGACGCCATCGCAGCGCTCGGTCAGAGCCGCGCCCGCGGCGTGGCGGGCCTGCATCCCGATGCAACCGGCAGGGAAATCGAGCGCCTGCACGCGGGCGGCATGCGCGGGGTGCGGCTCTCCACCTCGGTCAAGGGCTACGGCGGCCCGGAGCTGCTGGAAATCATGGGGCGCAAGATCCAGCCGTTCGGCTGGCATGTACAACTGCACGTCGATGACGGGCGCGAGCTCGCGGAGCTGGAGCAGCCGCTGTTGCGGCATCCGACACCGCTGGTGTTCGACCATCTCGGGCGCGTGCGCGGAGCCGACGGCGTCGGCTCACCCGGCTTCCAGGTACTGCTGCGCGTTCTCAAGCGGCGCGACGACTGCTGGGTGAAGATCTCGAGCTGGTACCGGCTGTCAAACTCCGGTCCGCCCGACTATGCCGACATGAAGCCGCTCGCCGCGGCGCTGGTCGCAGCGCGCCCCGACCGCGTGATATGGGGCAGCAACTGGCCGCACCCGATCTGGCACGGCACCATGCCCAACGACGGCGATCTGCTCGATCTCTTCTGCGAGTGGGTGCCGGATGAAGCGGCGCGCCAGCGGATCCTCGTCACTAATCCTGCGCACCTCTATGGCTTTGACGAGAAGCCGTGAGATCGTGAGGTCGTGAGATCGGGAGATCGAGAAGCCGTGAGATCGGGAGATCGTGAAATCGTGAAATGGAAAACCCGCTCTCACGCCCTCCCGTCCGTTCTGTCTCATCCCTCCTCCCCCCTCCCTCATCCCTCGGAAATGGCCCCCTATCGCGCGCCGCGCTGGCTGCCAGCCGGGCATGCGCAAACCCTCTACGCCGCGCTGTGCGCGCCGCGCCCGCGCGTTGCCTACCGGCGCGAACGCTGGGACACGCCGGACGGCGATTTCATTGATCTCGACTGGGCGGAAAACCAGGATTCAGGATTCGGGATTCAGGATTCAGCAAAAGCCCCGCTAGTAGTGCTGTTTCACGGCCTAGAAGGCAGCTCGCAGAGCCATTACGCGCTGAGCCTGATGCACGCTGTGCGCGAGTTCGGCTGGCGCGGAGTGGTGGTCCATTTCCGCGGCTGCAGCGGCGAACTCAATCGCCTGGCGCGCGCCTACCACTCCGGCGACAGCCCCGAAATCGACTGGATACTGCGGCGCCTGCGGCAAGCCCATACTGAAATACCGCTCTACGCGG
>JAHFRO010000288.1 GCA_023266245.1 Betaproteobacteria bacterium
CGGTGTCCGCCGCGCGCAGACGCCTCGACACCGCGAACGCGAGCTGCTCGAAGAGCTTGCCGCCGAGCGCCGGGTTGTTTTTCACCAGCGCATCGAAGCGCTCGCGCGACAACACGTAGAGATCGGACGCCGTTGCAGCTTCGACGTCCGCCGAGCGCTGTTCGCGGTCGAGAAACGCCATCTCGCCGAAGAAGTCCCCCGGGCAGAAGGTGGCCAGATGGTGGCGCATGCCGCCTTCGAGCGGCAGCAGCGCGTGCACGCGCCCGCGCCGCACCAGGAAAATCTCGTCGCCTGCGTCACCGCGGGAGCAGATGCGGCCGCCGACGGGAACCGCAATCTCCTGCGCCGCGCCGGCGAGTTCGGCGATGGCCTCGGCGTCAAGCTCGCTGAAAATCTCGATCTCGCCCAAGTTGAGCGGCGGCCCCTCCTCTTCCGGCGTCCAGCCGGCGCCATCCAGGATCTTGTCCTCCATCCATTCGATTGCGCTGTCGCGCGTGTCGAATACCCGGATGCCGCGGCCGCTGCGCACCAGGCCGAGTTGCTCCATGTAAAGCCCGATGTCGTGGTGGGTGGGAAGGCCGGTGGGCATGCCGCTGAAGAGCAGCTCGCCGCCGCGCTCCTCGAGGCGCTCCTTCATCTGCTCGAACAGATGCGCAGCAGTGAAATCCATCGACTGCACGCGGCGCAGATCGATGAGCAGGAAACGCCGGGTCGCCAGGTCACGCTCCAATTCCGAAAAAAGCTGATCGGTCGTCCCGAAGAACAGGTTGCCCTGGAGCTGCACCATCGCGGCCTGGTGTCCCTGCTGGTCGATGATCTCGGACTCGGCGACTAGCCGCCGGCGCTTCGAGCGCACCGCGCGCAGATCAAGCTTGCTGACTATCACCGAACCGCGAATCTGGTCGCGGATGAAGAGCAGGATCGCGAGGCAGATGCCGACCGCGGATGCCGCGATCAGCCCCACCTGCGCGACCGCCACGACCGTCGCGATCACACTGAAATCCACGCGCGTCGAGGGCCGCAGCGCGAGCCGGAACATGCCGCGGTCGAACATCCGCCAGGCGACCACCAGCAGAACCCCGGCGAGCGCCGCGATCGGCACCCACGCGATCAGCCTGCCGAGCAGAACGAAGGTGAATACCACGAACACCCCTTCCGCCACGCCCGACCACGGTGTGCGGCCGCCGCTCGTGAAGTTAACGAGCGTGGCGCCCATCGTTCCGGCGCCGGGCATCCCGCCGACTAAGAACGCGGCGGCGTTGGCCGCGCCTTGCCCGAGCAATTCGCGGTTGGAATCGTGGCGGCGGCGCATGAGCGCGTCGAGCACCACGCCGGTTTTGAGCGTGTCGATCGAGAGCAGCAACGACAACGTCAGGGCGGAGACGAATATCACGCCGATGTCGTCCGGCCGCACGTCCAGCAACGACGCCGCGCGCGAGGTGACCGCATCGACGAGCGAGCCGGAGGTTTCGATCGGCCCGATCAGCAGTGGATTACCGGTCGCCTGGAGCAGATTGCTGTTGAACAACGCGAGCGCGAAGTACGCCGCGATCCCGGCGACCAGCCCGATGATTGCAGCAGGTATCCGCTCGGTCAGGCGCGGCGCGGCCGCCATCACGCAAATCGTCACGACACCGACCGCGATCCCGGTCCAGTTCCAGAGTTGCGGTGATAGGAGCCCGTGACCGAGCGCCGTTCCCTGGGGCAGGCCGAGCAGCTTCGGCAACTGGCCGAGCGCGATGATCACCGCTACGCCGGACAGGTAGCCGCTGACCACCTGGTACGGGATGAACTTGATCAGGCGGCCCGCGCGAATAGCACCGTAGAGAAGCTGGAGCAGCGCGGAAACCAGCGCGGTCAAAGCGAGCAGGGTCGTGATCCGGCCGGCTGCGTGCTCGCCGCTCGCAACCAGTTCGGCGGCGAGGGCCGCCATAACCGCCGCGGCAGGCGCGCATGGCGCGGTGATGAAGCCGCCGTTGCGGCTGACCAGCGGCGCCACGATGCCGAGGGCCGCCGCGCCGAAAATGCCCGCGAGCGCGCCCTCGGCCGCGTGCTCCGGCGCGATCGCGGTATAGATCAGAACCCCGAACGCGATCGACGAGGGAAGCGCAACCAGCATCCCGGCAAGACCGCCCCACAGGTCGCCGGACAGCCCGGCGCTGCTCGTGCGTGCCGCGCTCGTCATGTTCCCGCCTCGTGTCTTATGGCTGACTCTCCCACATCATGCAGTGCGAAGCGCAGGCGACGTTCAGGATTTGTCAAAGCGTTTTGAGACCCACGAGCACCGCAGCCTGATTCAGACGCCGGTTGAAGCACGCGAATACTACCGCTTCCCCGCTCTCTCTCGCCAGCCAGTCAGCGGAGGCAAGATGCAGGGCATCGTACGCGCGTAGCGTGAAACCCTCTATCAGCCGCACGGCGTGCTCCGCCAGATCCGCAGACAGGCGAACCACCGCATAGTTCGGCCAGTCCCGGACGAAGGTTGCCTTCAGTTGTTCGAAATCGCGCTCCGTGATGCGCGCCTCGCGCAGGCTGCGCACGAATGCGGAATGCGCCTCCAGATAGGCGATCTCATGCGTTGCGACGACCTTTTCCTTCGCCACGGCGGCCGCGACCGCATCCCGTGACGGCTCCTCGACTTAGAGCTTGACCAATGCCGACGTGTCCAGATAAACCATCAGCGGCGGTCTGCGAGCACCAGATCGGAAAGCGTTTTGCCGTCACGGCTTTTGAGCCGCACCCGTTCCTTCGCGGCGCCGCCACGCGGCTTTTTCCCGCTCCACGCCACCAGGCCGGCTTCGATCAGGCGCGACAGTCAATTG
>JAHFRO010000033.1:0-4035 GCA_023266245.1 Betaproteobacteria bacterium
CGGTTCATTGATGTACGCCGTCCTCAAGAACCACCTCTACAACTGGATCTTCCAGCTGCGCGGGCCGGAGTCCGGCGTCATCGTGCTGGTGCAACGGAGGGTGTTCATCCTGCCCACGCGCCAGGGACTGACGTTCGCCGCGATGCTGCTGCTGATGCTCACCGGGTCGATCAATTACAACCTGAACCTGGGCTTCATCCTCACCTTCCTGCTCGGCGCCATGGGCATCAACGCCATGATTTACACCTTCCGCAACCTCGCCAACCTGCGGCTTTCGGGCGGGCGCGCGCGGCCGGTGTTCGCCGGAGACATCGCGCACTTCGTGGTGCACGTCGAAAACAGCGGCAACACGGACCGCTATACCATCGGCCTGACGCACGACAAGAAGGAAGCGGTGTTCGTCGACGTGCCGGCACGCACCACTGCGCCGGTGGCCGTCGGCGTTCCCGCGCCGCGGCGCGGCATCCTGCGCCCGGGCAGACTGACGCTGTACACCCGCTATCCGCTCGGACTCTACTACGCATGGGCCTACCTCGAGCTCGACATGCATTGCATCGTTTACCCGCGTCCGGCCCCGCCCGGCCTGCCGCTTCCCCCCGCCGCCTCCAGTCCCGGCGAAGGCGCCGAGCGCGGCCAGGGTCAGGAAGACTTTTCCGGGCTGCGGCAGTATCACGTCGGAGACTCGCCGCGCCACATCGCGTGGAAGGTCGCGGCGCGCGATCAGGGCCTGCTCACCAAGCAGTTCAGCGGGCGTGCCGACACCGAACTATGGCTCGACTGGGCGCTGCTGCCGCCGCACCAGGGCGTGGAAGAACGGCTGTCGCAACTCGCGCGCTGGGTGCTCGACGCGCACGCCGCCGGGCTGTCGTTCGGCCTGCACCTGCCGGGCAACACGGTAGACATGGCAATGGGACTGACGCAGCGCGAGCGCTGCCTCGAAGCGCTCGGGCTTTACGACAGTGATTCGTGATTGGTGATTCGTGAGTCGGTGCACTGGAGAAACCGGTATGTGGCTTGCTCGAATCACGATTCACGACTCACGATTCACGGATTTGTGACATGACGGATCCCAAACAGGCGCTCGCGCTGCGCCACGTGCTGTGGCTGCTGCTGTCGCTGGCAATGGTGGCGGCGCCGCACGCCTCGCGCCTGCCGTGGTGGATCGTTGCGCTGGTGGTCACCCTCGCCGCGTGGCGTTTCTATGTGGGCTACAGCCGCCTCGCGCTGCCGAGCCGGTGGCTGCTGCTGATGGTCGTGATCGGCGCCACGCTCGGCATCTATTTCAACTACCGCACCCTATTCGGGCGCGATGCCGGCGTAGCCCTGCTACTGGTGATGCTGGGACTCAAGCTGCTCGAGATGCGTTCGTTGCGCGACGCGATGCTGCTGACTTTCCTTGGTTACTTCCTGGTCATCACGAACTTTCTCTACTCCCAGACCATCCCCACCGCGCTCTACATGCTGGTGTGCATCTGGGTAATCACGGCAACCATAATCAGTCTGCACCACGCGCTCGCCGAACCGCCGTTCCGCGCCCAGCTCCGCATCGCCGGACTGCTGCTTGCGCAGGCCGCTCCGCTGATGCTGGTGCTGTTCCTGCTGTTTCCGCGCGTCTCGGGCCCGCTGTGGGGGCTGCCGCAAGACGCCTACTCCGGCGTGAGCGGCCTGTCCGACACCATGACCCCGGGCAGCCTCTCCAACTTGATCCTGTCGGATGCGGTCGCGTTCCGCGTCCGGTTCGAGTCCCCCATCCCTCAGCCGAAGCAG
Organism: Betaproteobacteria bacterium; assembly: GCA_023266245.1. Classification (GTDB taxonomy): domain Bacteria; phylum Pseudomonadota; class Gammaproteobacteria; order Burkholderiales; family SG8-41; genus SG8-41. The sequence continues at coordinate 1,768 of JAHFRO010000033.1, forward strand.
CTCTACTGGCGTGGCCCCGTCATGTGGGACTTCGACGGCCGCACCTGGTCGGCGCCGCGCTTTCTCTACGGCGCGCCCGAGTTCGTGACCAGCAAAGAACCGGTTGCGTACGAAGTGACGCTCGAGCCGCACAACAAACGCTGGCTGTTCGCGCTCGATCTTCCCGCGCGGACCCCGCCTCGCGCCGCCACCAGCTCCGATTTCCAGATGCTCGCCTTCGAACCGGTGAACAACCGCGTGCGCTACGACATGGTGTCCTATCTCGAATTCAGCTACGGCACAGCCGAAAGCCGCATGGCGTTGCGTCGCGCGCTGCAGCTGCCGCCCGGCTTCAACCCGCGTGCGCTGGAGTTCGCGCAATCGCTGCGCGGGAAGTTCGCCGATGACCGCGCCCTCATTCGAGAGGTGCTGGCGATGTTCCGCAACCAGAATTTCTTCTACACGCTGACCCCGCCGCTGCTGGGTCAGCACTCGGTGGACGAGTTCCTGTTCGAAAAACGCAGCGGTTTCTGCGAATACTACGCCTCCGCCTTTGCGGTTCTGATGCGCGCGGCGGGCATACCCGCCCGCATCGTCACCGGTTACCAGGGCGGCGAAGTGAACCAGCTCGGAAACTACCTCATCGTGCGCCAGGCCGATGCCCACGCCTGGACCGAAGTGTGGTTCAGGGACCGGGGCTGGGTGCGGGTCGATCCCACAGCCGCGGTATCGCCGCTGCGGGTGGAGTCCGGCATCTCTGCGGCGGTGCCGCGCACCGGTCCCCTGCCGCTGCTGGTGCGCGGTGACCTCGAGTTCCTGCGCCAGCTCCGGCTCACCTGGGACCTGATGGCCAATTCCTGGAACCAGTGGGTGCTCGGTTACACGCCGGAGCGCCAGCGGCGGCTTCTGACCAGCGTCGGCATAGACGATGCGACATGGCATACGCTGACGGTGGTCCTGCTCTGCACGGCGGCGTTGATCGTGGTGGTGCTCTCCACCCTGATGCTGCGCCGGCTCAAGGCGCGGGTGCATGATCCGGCTAAGATCGCGTACCTCAAGTTCTGCGACAAGCTGCGGCGCAAGGGCATGCCGCGCGATCCGGCGGAAGGACCGGTGGACTACGCGCGCAGGCTCGAGCATGTGCGCCCCGATCTCGCGTCGGCGGTCACCGCCATCACGCAACTTTACATCGCCCTGCGCTATGGCGCGGAAGCGAGCGCCGCCGCGGTGCGCGAGTTTCAGCACCGGGTGAATCAGTTCAGCGCCTAGCGGGACCCGCGGGAAATGGGATATAGGGATTAGGAAATAGCGGATCGGGCGAAGCGCTCACTGCCCATTTACCATTCACTGTTCACCGTTCACTGCTTCTATGCCGGCTGGTCGTGCGGCAACAGTTTCATCGGATCCACCGGCTTGCCGAAACGGCGGATCTCGAAGTGCAGCTTGACCTGGTCGGTGTCGCTGCTGCCCATCTCCGCGATCTTCTGGCCCTTGGTGACGTTCTGCCCCTCCTTCACCAGCAGCTCGCTGTTGTGCGCGTAGACGCTGAGGAAGGTGTTGCTGTGCTTGATCACGATCAGCTTGCCGAAGCCGCGGATGCCGGTGCCGCTGAAGATCACCCTGCCGGGGGCGCTCGCGTATACCGGCTGCCCGAGCTTGCCGGCGATGCTGACACCCTTGAGATTGGCGCTATCGTTGAAGGTACTGACGATCCTGCCGCTCGCCGGCCAGCCCCACACCAGGCTGTCGTCGCCGTCATCGCGCGCCGGCGGGGAACGCGGATCGGCCCTGGCCACCTGCGCCGGTTCCGGCTTGAGTCCGGCGAGCTGGGCATAGGTCTGGTCGGAGTACGGCGCGCGCACGGCCTTGGGCTGGGTCTTGACGTTGTCGGCCGGGCCGGGCGGGACCGGTGTTCCGCCGAGCGGACGGCCCTCGATCCCGGGAGCGGTCATCAATGGCGCCGCCATCGCCGTTGACACCGGCGGCGTGAGCCTGAGCTGTTGACCGATGCGTATGACCCCGGGGTCGCTGATTCCGTTCCACTGCGCGAGCTCGCGGTAATCGAGGCCGTGGTCGAGCGCAATGCTGTAGAGGGTGTCGCCCTTCCTGATGGTGTAGAAATCCGGACGCGGATCGGCCGGTCGCGGTGCGGGTTTGGCAACCACGGCGGACTTGGACGGCGCCGGTTTTGCCTCGGGCGCGCGCTCCACCACCGGTGCGCCGCGCCTGGCCGTGCAACCGGCCGCCGTCACCAACGCGATCACGGCGCACGCCAGGCCGATTTTCAGG
>JAHFRO010000033.1:4135-24530 GCA_023266245.1 Betaproteobacteria bacterium
GGACTTGGACGGCGCCGGTTTTGCCTCGGGCGCGCGCTCCACCACCGGTGCGCCGCGCCTGGCCGTGCAACCGGCCGCCGTCACCAACGCGATCACGGCGCACGCCAGGCCGATTTTCAGGAACGGGTGGATCACCAAACTTTAAACCTTGAACTTTAGACGAGCGTCTCACCCCACGCCCGGTAACAACGGCACGAATTTCACCGGATCCATGCGTCGCTCGATGTAGCCCTTGTCGGTGCGTTCGATCACGCAAAGATGCTGGTCGTTGTTGCTCGCCATCGGCAAAACCATTCTACCACCGACGTTGAGTTGCTCGAGCAAGGCGCCGGGTGCCTGAGTTGCCGCAGCGGTCATGATGATCGCGTCAAATGGCGCCACTTCCGGCATGCCAACCTGCCCGTCGCCGTGGCGCAGATGCGCGTTGGCGATACCGGCCTCGCGCAGATTCTTCCGTGCTTTCCTGATGAGCGCGGCGATTCGCTCCATCGAATACACCTGCTTCGCGAGCTTGGCGAGTATCGCGGTCTGGTAGCCGCAGCCCGTTCCGATTTCCAGGATTTTCCTCAACGGCTGTCCCGCGCGCGCGAGCTCGGTCATGCGCGCCACGGTGTGGGGACTCGAAATGCTCTGCCCGAAGCCGAGCGGAAGCGAAATGTCCTCGTAGGCGCGGCTGGCAAGCGCCTCATCCACGAAGATGTGGCGCGGCACCTCCCCCATCACCGCGAGTACCGTTTCGTCGCGTATGCCCTGGCTGCGCAGCCGCTCGACCATGCGCAGCCGCGTACGCTGCGAGGTCATGCCGATGCCGGGGTGGCGGGAGCTCATTTCAACCAGTTGCTGACGGCTTCGAGTTGCGAGTAGCGCGTGAGATCCACCTGCAGCGGCGTGATCGAAACGCGGTTGCTCGCGATGGCGTGGAAATCCGTGCCTTCTCCCGAATCCTCCGCACCGCCGGCCGCGCCCACCCAGTACACCGTTTCGCCCCGCGGCGTGGTGGACTTCACCACCGGTTCCGCCTTGTGCCGCCTGCCGAGCCGGGTGACCTGGAAGCCGCGCAGCTCGCCGTACTCGACATCCGGCACGTTGACGTTGAGCAGCGCCGGCTGATCGAACGGATGGCTCTGGAATCGGCCGACGAGCTCCACTGCGACGCGTCCCGCGGTCCGGATGTGGTCCCCTCCTTCCGCGACCAGCGAGATCGCGATCGAAGGGATGCCGAGGAGGAAGCCCTCGGTCGCCGCCGCCACGGTTCCGGAATAGATGGTGTCGTCTCCCATGTTGGCGCCGTGGTTGATGCCGGAGATCACGATGTCGGGCAGCTGCTTCAGCAACCCCGTCACCGCGAGGTGCACGCAGTCGGTGGGCGTGCCGTTGACGTAATAGAACCTGCCCTGCGCCCGGCGCACGGTGAGCGGACGGTCCAGCGTGAGCGAGTTACTCGATCCGCTGCGGTCGCGCTCAGGCGCGACGACGGTGATTTCTGCGAGGGGCGCAAGCATCTCGGCGAGCAATGCTATGCCCGGCGCGAAGTAACCGTCATCGTTACTCAGCAGGATGCGCATCGGGCAGGGAGACGGTCAGGCGGGGGACGACAGGAACAACCGGCAGGGGACGAGTGTCAGGCACATCGCGACAGAATTATATCATCGCGGTTGCTACGCCCCCGGCGGCGAGAACGGCCGGTCGTGGGTGAGCGAGGGCAGCATCCCTCGTACTTTCTCCACCTTGGCGAGATCAAGCTCGGCATACACCACACCGGGCGCCTCGCCGCCGTCGGCGAGTACTTCGCCCCACGGATCGACCACCAGCGAATGGCCGTAGGTCATGCGTTCCCCGGGATGATCGCCGCACATGGCCGGGGCGATCACGAAACACTCGTTTTCTATCGCCCGCGCGCGCAGCAGGGTGTGCCAGTGCGACTTGCCCGTTTCGCGCTGGAACGACGACGGCACGGCTAGCATCACTGCGCCGAACTGGGCAAGGGTCCGGTAAAGCTGCGGGAACCGGAGGTCGTAGCACACCGTCATCCCGAGCTTGCCCCACGGCGTCTCGGCAAGCACCGCGCGCTCACCGGGGCGGTACGCGCTCGACTCCCGGATTGCCTTCCCGCTCGGGAGCGTGGCGTCGAACATGTGAATCTTGTTGTAAGCCGCGACGACGCTGCCTTCAGCTGAAATCAGCACCGAGCGATTGAACAGGCGGCCGTCGTCGCTCTTCAGCGTGAGCGAGCCGACCAGCAGCCAGACACCGAGCTCGCGCGCCAGTGCGGCCAGCGCGGAGAGCGCGGGCTCGCCGCCGGCGGCGAGCGCACGCTCGCGCATGACGCGTCCGCTGCCGTCCATCATGAGGACGTACTCGGGCGTAAAGATGAATCGCGCGCCGGCCGCAGCCGCCTCGCGCGCCCTGTCGCGCACCGCGGCGAGATTCGCCTGCAGATCGTTGCCGGAGTTGGTCTGAAGGCAGGCGATTCGAACGACGTTGGTCATCGTGAGCTTGATGGATGCTCTAGCTCGCGACGGCTGCCTTGGAAGTCTCCCGCCCGCGGATACGCTCGATGCGGCCGGTGGCGGCGTCGATCCTGAGACGCTCGACGTTCTCAAGGTCGGTGCCGGTGATGCGCAGGTAACATGCGTTGGCGGGCGTGGACGTGGAGTGGAGTTCCCGCCCGAAATAGACGCCGGCCTGCCCCGGATTCAACCGATATTTGCGCTTCGCCTTCATCTTGGCGTACTGCGGGTCCGAGCCGTCATCGAGCCGTTCCCACTCGGCCATCTCGGTATATTCGCGTACCTGTGCGTAGACAGCCCACGAATCGCCATGATCGTGCGGCAGCGACTTCCGCGCTACGTCGAAACGGTAGGTCATCAGCTCGAACCCGAGTTCCGGGTCGGTATAGATTTTTTTCAGCCCGAGCGGCTGTTGCGTCCCGAAATACTCGGCGGTGAACCGCCGATCTGACACCAGCTGCTCCATGCGGGCGCGGATTTTCTCGATCGTGGGGCGATGGGCGCCCGCCTTCAGGATGTCGCGCGTATCGCGACAGAAATCTTGCAGTGTATAGCCCATGGAACCCTCCTCTCGATTCTTACGGATACGGCCGCCCGGGCCGCGTGCTAACCGGAGTCGCGCAAATTATAGCAGCCGCAACCGGCATGACCGGTCACGCCTAGTCCGCGCGTATTCCCGCTTCCTTGATCACCTTGGCCCACTTGGCGAGCTCGGCCTTGATGTAGGCGCGAAACGTTTCCGGGCTGCTCGGCGCGGGGTCCAGTCCGACGCTTTGCAGTTGTTCGCGCACCTCGGACAGGTTGATCACCGCGACCGCCTCCCGGTGCAGGCGGTCCACGATCGGATCCGGCGTCTTCGCGGGAAAGAGCAGCCCCAGCCAACCGCTTGCTTCGTATCCCGGGTAGCCGGTCTCGGCGACGGTAGGCACATCCGGCAGTATCGGCGAGCGCTTGCCGCTCGTGACCGCAAGGCCACGCAATTTTCCTGACTGGACGTGCGGGGCCCCGGTCGAGATCACCGAGACCAGGCACTCGATCTGTCCCGAGAGGGCGTCGATCAGCGCCGGGGCGCCACCCTTGTACGGGACATGAAGGATGTTGATGCCCGCCGTTTTCTTGAACAGCTCGGCAGCGAGATGCGCGATGCTGCCGGTCCCCGGGGAGCCGAAGTTGAGTTTGCCCGGCTGCTTTTTCGCCAGCGCGACGAACTCCTTGAGCGATCGCGCCGGCATCGAGGGGTGGACCGCGATCAGGCTGCTGACCCCCACCGCCTGCGTTATCGGAGCAAAATCGTTGACCGGATCGAACGGCAGTTCCCGATGCAGTGCCGGGCTCATCGCGAGCGATGCGACCGAGCCCAGCAGCATCGTGTAGCCGTCGGGTGCCGACCGCGCGACCAGCTGGGTGGCAATGTTGCCGCCGGCCCCGGGGCGATTTTCTACCACAACTTGCTGGGTGAGCCGCGGGCTGAGTCTCGCCGCCACCGCGCGCGCCACGAGGTCGTTGACACCCCCCGGCGCAAAGCCGACCAGGAAGCGAATCGGCTTGGTCGGATAATTGTCCGCTGACCACGCGCCGGGCGGTGCGGCAAGCGCCAGAACGGCACCCAAGACGAAAACAAGAGCAGTGGAACGTCGGACCCGGTTACTAATCATGCCCCTTTCTGGTCGGGGCGGTGAGATTTGAACTCACGACCACCGGCACCCCATGCCGGTACGCTACCAGGCTGCGCTACGCCCCGTCGAAGAAATTATAACAGGGCATGCCACTGATACGGCGTCGAAATTCGTACCGTGGGGGCAAAGAAGCGGTGGTTACACCGATTCTAGGCGCGCAGCAGGTCGAGGAGGTTCTTGATTTCCTTGCGCACCGAGGCGAGATGGGTGCGCGAAGCGCGCGCTGCCTTGGACGGCTCGGAGACGAGTTCGTCGAGGCGGTTGCGTGCGCCGCTGATGGTGAAGCCCTGGTCGTAGAGCAGCTCGCGGATGCGGCGGATCAGCAATACTTCGTGGTGCTGGTAGTAGCGCCGGTTGCCGCGGCGCTTGACGGGCTTGAGCTGGGTGAACTCCTGCTCCCAGTAACGCAATACGTGCGGTTTTACACCGCACAGCTCGCTGACCTCACCGATGGTGAAGTAACGCTTCGCCGGGATCGGCGGCAGCTGCGTCTTGGGGCTATGGTTTGTTTCCATGATAGTTATGTTCCACCATCCCCTTCAGCTTCTGCGATGCATGGAACGTCACGACGCGGCGCGCCGTGATCGGGATCTCCTCCCCCGTCTTGGGATTTCTTCCGGGACGCTGCGGCTTGTCGCGCAGCTGAAAGTTGCCGAAGCCGGAGAGCTTCACGCCCCGTCCGTTTTCGAGCGCGAGGCGCACCTCCTCGAAGAACGATTCAACCATGTCCTTCGCTTCGCGCTTGTTGAACCCGACCTTCTCGAACAGAAGGTCCGCGAGTTCGGCTTTGGTTAATGTCATGTTTTCCCCTTTCAACGGAGTTTCGCGTTGAATTCTTTTTGCAAAACCTGAACCAACTGCAAGACCGCGGAATCGACTTCCGCATCGGTCAAAGTTTTGCGAGTATCCTGCAATAACACCCTGAATGCAAGACTTTTTTTACCCCGTTCTACGCCCGCCCCCCGATACACGTCAAACAGCCCGATATCGGTGACGATGGCGGGGCGATTGCGGCGCAAAACCTCCACTATGGCCTGGTAACTGATGGCCTCGGCGACGATGACGGCGACATCGCGCCGAACCGGCGGGAATTTTGATATCTCGTTATACGCCGGCAGTCCCCGCTCGCTTAACGCCTCGTATTCGAGCTCGAACAGGACAGGCGCGAGCGGTAAATCATACTTCCGTTGCCAGCGCGGATGCAATTCCCCGATCCAGCCGGCCGGCTTGCCCTCGCACACTATCTGTGCCGACTTGCCGGGATGCAGCGCCGGGTGTTCCGCCGGCCTGAACTCCGCGGAGCGCGGCGCGAGCAACGCTTCGACGTCGCACTTGACGTCGAAAAAGTCGCCGCGCCGCGCGGGACTGCCCCACTGCTCGTGCAGCGCGTCACCGCAGGCGATCGCGCCCACGCGCACCGGCTGCCTGTAGTCCCCCGATGCCTCCGTCATGAAGCAGCGGCCGACCTCGAACAGGCGCACGCGTTCCTGCTTGCGGCTGAGATTGCGGGCCAGGCAATCGATCAGGCCGCCGGCGAGGCTCGAGCGCATCACGCTCATGTGGCTCGCGATCGGATTGGCGAGCGCCACCGGACGGCTGTTGCCGGCGAAATCGCTCTCCCACGCGGCGTCCACGAAGCTGTAGCTCACGATTTCCTGGTAGTCGCGCGCCGCGAGCAGCCGACGCAGCGCGGCAGCGTCGCGCCGCGTTTCCGGTGCCGGCAGCATCTCCGCCGCCGCCGCGGGCATCGCGGCCGGAATCCGGTCGTAGCCGTGCATGCGTGCCAGCTCCTCGATCAGGTCTTCCTCGATTGCGATGTCAAAACGGTAGCTCGGCGGCGTCACCCGGAACTCGCCATCGGCCGCGGCAAATTCGAAGCGCAGCCGGCGCAGGATGTCGCTCACCTGGGTCCCGTCGAGACGCACGCCGAGCAGCCGTTCGACGCGCGCGAGCCGCAGCCGCACCGGCTCGCGCGCGGGCATTACCGCGCGCGCTTCCGTGATCGGTCCCGCGTTGCCGCCACAGATCTCGAGCACGAGTTGCGTGGCGCGCTCGAGCGCCGCCGCGGTGCCCGCAAAATCGACCCCGCGCTCGAAGCGATAAGCGGAGTCAGAGCCGAAGCCCAGCACGCGCGATTTGCCGGCGACCGCTTCGGGGCTGAAAAAAGCGCTCTCCAGAAACACATCGCGCGTGGCATCGCTCACCGCGGTTTCCAGCCCGCCCATGATGCCGGCGAGCGCCACCGCCTTGCGCTCATCGGCGATTACGAGGAAATCCGGTGTGATGGGTGGCACCTCGCCGTTCAGCAACGCGAGTTTTTCGCCAGCCTTGGCAAAGCGCACCCGGATGCCGCCCTCGAGCTTGGCCGCGTCGAAGGCGTGCAGCGGCTGCCCCAGCTCGAGCATCACGTAGTTGGTGATGTCCACCAGCACGCTGATCGTGCGGATACCGCTGCGCGCGAGCCGTCGCGCCACCCATTCCGGTGTCGTGGCACGGGCGTTGACGCCGCGCACCAGGCGTCCGCAGTAGCGCGGGCAGGCTTGCGGCGCATCCAGCGTGACGCTGAGCCGGTCGGTGATGGCGGTGCGTGCTGTCTTGATCTCGGGCAGGATGAGCGCTGCACCGGTTACCGCCGCCACTTCCCGCGCCACGCCGACGAGGCTCAAGCAATCGCCGCGGTTGGGCGTAGGCTTGAGCGTCAGCAGTTGATCATCGAGATCGAGCAGTTGGCGCACGTCGGCTCCGACCGCGGCGTCAGCCGGTAGCACCAGCAATCCCGCGGCGTCCTCGGCGAGCCCAAGATCCTTCGCCGAGCACAGCATGCCGTGTGATTCCACTCCCCGCACCTTGGCGGTCTTGATCGTGGCCGTCGGAAGCCTCGCACCAGGCAGTGCGGTCGGCACCTTGCTGCCGGCCGTCACGTTCGGCGCACCGCAGACGATGGTAAGCGGGGCCCCCCCCACATTCACCCGGCATACCGTCAGGCGGTCGGCGTCAGGATGCCGTTCCACCTTCACCACTTCACCGACCACGACCTGGTCGAACGGCGGCGCCGCGGGCTCGATCTGCTCCACATCGAGCCCGCCCATGGAGAGCGCTTCCGCGAGCTCGCGCGTGGAGAGCGACGGGTTGACGAAGGTGCGCAGCCAGTTTTCCGAAAACTTCATAGGAAGTCTTCACCACAGAGACACAGAGGCACAGAGAAAAATGCAAAATAGTGAGGCGCCGGGCGAGAGGAGAGAGGCGGGAAAAACAAATTAAAAATCGTCTGCCGCGCTTTGCCCCTCTCATCTTTCGTCTCTCGTCTCTCCTGTGTTTTCATTCTCGGCGTCTCTGTGCCTCTGTGGTTCAATTGAATTGCTTCAGGAACCGCAGGTCGTTCTCAAAAAAGAGGCGCAGGTCGTTCACGCCGTAGCGCAGCATGGTCAGCCGGTCGGGGCCGAGCCCGAAGGCGAACCCCTGGTAGCGCTCGCTGTCGATGTCAATGTTCTTCAGCACGTTGGGATGCACCATGCCGGCTCCTCCCATCTCGAGCCAGCCGTCGCCGAAGCTCATGTCGATTTCGGCGGAAGGCTCGGTGAACGGGAAGAACGACGGCCGGAAACGCACCTTGAGGTCGTCGCGCTCGAAGAAGCGTCGCAGAAATTCCACCAGCACGCCCTTCAGATCGGCGAAGGTGATGCGCTCGTCCACCCACAGGCCTTCGATCTGGTGGAACATCGGCGAATGCGTCGCGTCCGAATCCACGCGATAGACGCGTCCGGGCGCGATGATCTTGATCGGCGGACGGTGGCTCTCCATGTAGCGGATCTGGATCGGCGAGGTGTGGGTGCGCAGCAGATGCTTGCCGTCCGCCAGGTAGAAGGTGTCGTGCAACGAGCGCGCCGGGTGGTTTTCCGGCTGGTTGAGCGCGGTGAAGTTGTAGTAGTCGGTCTCGATCTCGGGACCGTCGGCCACCTCGAATCCCATCGAGCGGAACAGCGTCTCGATCCGCTCCATGGTGCGCGTCACGGGATGCAGCCCGCCGCTGCCCGGACCGCGGCCCGGCAGCGTCACATCGAGCGCTTCTTCCGTGAGCCTCGCATCCAGCTTCTGCGCCTGGATGCGCTCGCGCTGCTCGTTGAGCGCCGCCTCGAGGCGCTCCTTGGCGGCGTTGATGCGGCTGCCGAACGCCGGGCGCTCCGCCGCAGGCAGCATGCCCAGCCCCTTGAGCAGCTCCGTGAGCGCTCCCGATTTTCCGAGATAGCGTGCCTTGGCCTGCTCGAGCTTGTCGGCATCGTCGATGCCCGCGAATACTGCGAGCGCTTCCTTCACGATGGCGTCAACGTCCTGCATTCCGGATCTCGAAATTCGGGGCTGGGGGCTCGGGACTCGGGGCTAGTGTAAATCCGCGCTCGCACGAACAATACCGGTATCAGAAAAAAAGAGGCCGCCTAGCCCCTTGTTCTCTTATGGCCGGCCAAGGAACTGGTAATTCCAGTCCCTAGCCTCTAGTCTCTATACCCGCTTCAGGCGCCGAGGCTGGCCTTGGCCTTTTCGACAAACTTGGAGAACGCCGGCTTGTCGAGCACGGCAATGTCGGCGAGCACCTTGCGGTCCACAGCAATCGCCGCCTTCTTCAGCCCGTTCATGAACCGGCTATAGGTCATGCCGTGCTCGCGTGCGGCGGCGTTGATGCGCGCGATCCACAGCGCGCGAAACTCGCGCTTGCGGTTCCGGCGGTCGCGGTAGGCATACTGGCCGGCGCGCATCACCGCCTCGTTGGCGACCCGGAACACGTTGCCGCGGCGGCCGCGATAGCCCTTGGCCCGCCGGATCACCTTCTTGTGGGCGGCGCGGGCGGTGACGCCGCGTTTGACTCGTGGCATGGGAAACCTCCGTCAATACGGCAGCATGATGCGTACCGCGCGCCGGTTATCCGCGTGAACCCCGGTGGTACCGCGCAGGTGGCGTTTGCGCTTGGTGTTCTTCTTGGTGAGGATGTGGCGCCGGAACGCCTTGCTGCGCCTGATTCCGCCGCCGGCGAGTTTCTTGAAGCGCTTGTGAGCGCCGCGTTTGGTCTTCAACTTCGGCATGATGACTCCTGTTTTAGCTTAGTTACGGGCGCCTCCGACAGGAGGACTTGGCGAGCCCGATAACTACTTCTTCGCGATTTCGGCTGCGGCTTCCGCCGCAGCTTTCGGGGCGGCCCGCTTGGCAGGCGCCTCCGTCTTCTTCACTGCCGTCTTGGCAGCACGTTGAGTAGTCTTGCCGCCCTTCTTGGGCGCCAGCATCATCACCAGCTGCCGCCCTTCCATCTTCGGGTACTGCTCCACCGTGCTGTACGGCTCGAGATCGGTCTTCACCCGGTCGATCAGCCGCACTCCTATTTCCTGATGAGCCATCTCGCGTCCGCGAAACCGCAGCGTCACTTTCGCTTTGTCACCCTCCACGAGGAAGCGCACCAGATTGCGCAGCTTGATCCGATAGTCGCCCTCGTCGGTGCCGGGCCTGAACTTGATTTCCTTGACGACGATCTGCTTCTGCTTGAGCTTCGCCTCGTGCCGCTTCTTGCTCTCACGGTACTTGTACTTCCCGTAATCCATGATGCGGCACACCGGCGGCGTCGCCTGCGGTGCAATCTCGACCAGATCGAGCTCGGCCTCCTCGGCCAGCTTGTTGGCGGCGGCGAGGCTCAGTATCCCGACCTGCTCGCCGTTGGCGCCGATGACCCGAACCTCCGCCGCGGCGATCTCGCCGTTGATCCGCGGTTCCTTTTCCTGAGCGATAAAACAATCCCTCCGCTGCTGATCCGTCTTACGCCGTCCGACCCATCTGAGCTTCCTCGGCTTTCAACCGGGCGATGAAATCGGTCAGGGCCATGGGGCCCAGATCCTCGCCCTTGCGGGTCCGGACGGCAACCTTGTGCGCCGCCATTTCCTTGTCACCGACGATGACCTGGTAGGGCAGCTTTTGCAAACTATGTTCCCGAATTTTATAGGAAATTTTCTCGTTTCTCAAGTCGGTCCCGGCGCGCAAACCGGCACTTCTGAGCTCGCCGACCACGCGTTCGGCATAGGCCGCCTGGTGCTCGGTAATGTTCATGACGACCACTTGGACCGGCGCCAGCCATAGCGGCATCGCGCCGCCGTAATGCTCGATCAGTATCCCGATGAAGCGCTCGAACGAGCCCAGGATCGCGCGGTGAAGCATGACCGGCACGCGTCGGCTGTTGTCCTCGGCCACGTACTCGGCCCCGAGCCGCTCCGGCATCGAAAAGTCGAGCTGCATGGTGCCGCACTGCCATACTCGCGCCAGGCTGTCCTTCAGCGAGAACTCGATCTTCGGTCCGTAAAACGCGCCTTCGCCCGGCTGCAATGCGTAGGAGAGCCCTTTGTGGTCGAGCGCGGTTTTCAACGCTGTTTCAGCCTTGTCCCACTGCGCGTCGGTGCCGACGCGCCTGGGCGGACGGGTCGAGAACTTGACGAGGATCTCTTCGAAGCCGAAGTCGGCGTAGACCCGCTGCAGCAGATCGATGAAGCGGATCACCTCCGGTTCGATCTGCTGCTCGGTGCAGAAAATGTGAGCGTCGTCCTGGGTGAAACCGCGCGCCCGCATCAGCCCGTGCAGCGCCCCGGAAGGCTCGTTGCGATGGCAGGAGCCGAACTCCGCCAGGCGCAGCGGCAGGTCGCGGTAGCTCTTCAGCCCCTGGTTATACACCTGCACGTGGCCGGGGCAGTTCATCGGCCTCACCGCGTAAGCGCGCGACTCCGACTCGGTGAAGAACATGCTCTCGCGGAAATTGTCCCAGTGCCCCGAACGCTTCCACAGCGAGACATCGAGCACCAGCGGCGTTTTGACCTCGAGATAGCCGTTCTCGCCCAGCACGCGCCGCATGTACTGCTCGATGCTCTGCCAGATCACCCATCCCTTCGGGTGCCAGAACACCATGCCCGGCGCCTCGTCCTGGGTGTGGAACAATTCGAGTTGCCGCCCGAGCCTGCGGTGGTCGCGCTTCTCGGCTTCCTCCAGCCGGTGCAGATAGGCGTCCTGGTCCTCTTTTTTGGTCCACGCGGTGCCGTAGATCCGCTGCAGCATCTCGTTGCGCGAGTCGCCGCGCCAGTAGGCGCCCGCAACCTTCATCAGCTTGAAAACCTTCAACTTGCCGGTCGAAGGCACGTGCGGGCCGCGGCACAGGTCGATGAAATTGTCCTGGCGGTAAAGCGAAATCTCCTCTCGATCAGGAATCGCAGCGATGATCTCGGCCTTGTAGTGTTCGCCCATGTCCTTGAAGAACTTCACCGCCTGGTCGCGGGGCTTCACCTGGCGTTCGACCCTGATGTCGCGCTTGGCGATCTCCTGCATGCGCCTCTCGATCGCCGCGAGGTCTTCCGGCGTAAACGGACGCTGGTAGGCAAAATCGTAGTAGAAGCCGTCCTCGATCACCGGCCCGATGGTCACCTGGGCGTCCGGGAACAGCTCCTTTACCGCGTGGGCGAGCAAGTGCGCGGTGGAGTGCCGCAGGATTTCGAGGCCTTCCCGGTCCTGGTCGGTGATGATTGCGACTTCGGCGTCCGACTCAATGCGATAGGAGGCGTCGACCAGCTTGCCGTTCACTCTGCCCGCGAGCGCCGCGCGCGCCAGCCCCGGGCCGATCGACTGAGCGATTTCGGCAACGGTCACCGCCCGGTCGAATCTTTTGACCGTCCCGTCGGGAAGGCGTATATCAGGCATGGTAGCGTTCAAAAAACAAGAGCCAGAAACGGCCGCTTTAGATGCCGCCTCTGACTCGTCTCTTTTCACTCTGTGTGTTGAACGGTGCTTCGCGTCCGTTCCAACACGCAGAGTTAAAGCGGCGCTCCGCGTCCGTTTTAACAATTGGTAGGCGCGATTGGACTCGAACCAACGACCCCCACCATGTCAAGGTGATGCTCTACCAGCTGAGCTACGCGCCTGGGAAGTGTGCATTCTATCGAAATCGCCCCTCAGGTTCAAATAAAATCAGGGGCTTGAGCATCAAAACCGGAGGGGCTCATGGCTGCGTACGTGATTGTTGATATGACCGTGACCGATCCCGTCAGGATCGAGGAATATCGCAAGCTGGCCGGGGCCGCCGTAGTCGCGTACGGCGGCAGGTTCGTGGTGCGCGGCGGGAAGATCGAAGCGCTCGAAGGCGATTGGAACCCGCAGCGCATCGTTGTACTCGAGTTTCCGAGCGTCGAGCAGGCCAGAAAGTGGTGGTCTTCTCCCGAGTACCGCGCCGCATGCGAGATCCGCAACCGCGCCGCCAGGACGCGCATGATCCTGGTGGAAGGTGCTCGATGACACCGCGCGTTTTGCTGGCGCACTTCTCTACGCTGCTGCTCGTTGCCGGGATCGGCACGGCGCAAGCGCAGCCGACTGCGCTCAACGACATGGTCGAGATCCCGGCTGGCGCATTCACCATGGGCAGCGATCAAGGACCGCCGGATGAGCGGCCGGCGCACCGGATCACCCTGCCCGCGTACCGCATTGACCGTTATCCGATCACCAACGCGCAGTTTGCGGAATTCCTCAATGCGGTCGGGACATTCAACGCCAAGGGCGAGCGGCTGTTTGACTTCGACGATCCCGACGCGCGCATTCACCGGGCGGGCGATAAATGGGTTGCAGACAAGGGGTACGGGCGGCACCCCATGGTAGAAGTTTCTTGGGCGGGCGGGCGCGACTACTGCGCGTGGCGCGGCAAGCGCCTGCCGACCGAGGCGGAGTGGGAAAGGGCCGCGCGCGGTGCCGACGGCCGGCGTTATCCGTGGGGCAACACGCCGCCCGACCGTTCGCGTGCCCAGTATGCCGCGCGTTACAACGAGACCGCACCGGTGGACGTTTTCCCTGCCGGCGCAAGCCAGTATGGTGTGCTCGACATGGCAGGCAACGCCTGGGAATGGGTATCCAGCGCCTACCGTCCCTATCCTTATGATGCGAAAGACGGCCGCGAAGACCTGATAGCGGGGCCGGTGCGCGGCACGCGCGGCGGAGGTCACGATTCGCCGGCCGAGGAGATCACCACTACCCAGCGCGGGCGCTATCTGTCGCGCAATCCGGCGTCGGGGCATCACAACATTGGATTCAGGTGTGCAAGATAGAAAACCTTGAACCGCCAAGACGCCAAGGACGCCAAGAAAAGACCATAGCGAAAGAAACACAACCGTGGACGTCAAAAAAATCGCAATAGAGCTGCTCGATGCGCTCGACAGTGGTAAAACAATCGCTTCGATTGTCGAGCGTAATCCCGGATTCGACTGGAACAAGGGCTACGACGTCGCGGCAGAAATCGTGAAGCTGCGCCGGGCGCGCGGCGAGCGGCCGGTCGGACGCAAAATCGGCTTCACCAACCGCAACCTCTGGGCGGAATACGGTGCCACCGCCCCGATCTGGGCGCATGTCTACGACCGCACCGTGCAGTTTGCAGTCAACCACCGTGCAACTGTATCACTGCGCGGAAGTGTGCAGCCCAGGCTCGAGCCCGAAATCGCCTTCAAGCTGAAGGCGCGGCTGCCTGCGGGCGTCAACAATCCAGCCAAGGTGCTGGAAGCGACCGAGTGGTTCGCACCGAGCTTCGAGATCGTGGATTGTCACTACTTAAACTGGAAGTTCAAGCCCGCCGACTCCGCCGCCGATTTCTCATTCCACTGGAGGCTGATCGTCGGCACGCCCTGCGAGGTTCACCCGGAGGAAATTCCCACCCTGGTGGACAGTTTGCGGGACTGCCGGGTTGCGCTGAGAAAAGACGGCGTAGTTATGGACCGCGGCGTCGGCGCCAATGCGCTGGGACATCCCGCGAGCGCGCTGGCGCATCTCGCCGAAGTTCTCGCCCGCCAGCCGCAGTTCGCGCCGCTAGCCGCGGGGGAGATCATCACCACCGGCACGCTCACCGCGGCGATGCCGATCGAGCCCGGTGAAAACTGGATGTCGGATTACAGCGGCCTCCCGGTGACCGGTCTCAGCCTGATCTTTGCCGCCTGAAAAGCAGTGATGAGTGCGGAGTGCAAAGTGCAGAGTTCAGCATGGCGGCGGTTTCACTCCGCATTCATCACTCATTATTCATCATTGCCTTTCAGCGGCGCGCGGCACGGCTGACGCCGCGCACCTCCCGGATCAGTGCCAGCACGCGCTGCAACCGCCCGAGGTTGGCCACCTCGATGGTGAACCGCATCCGCGCCGCGACATCATCCGCCGCGGAGCGCGTGCCGACGACGTTGATTTTCTCGCGCGCCAGCACCTCAGAGATGTCGCGCAGCAGCCCGGCGCGGTTTACCGCTTCGATCTCAACGTCCACAGGAAAGGTCGTGCCCCCGGCTTCTCCCCATTCGGCGGCAACCAGCCGCTCGGCGGCAAGCCGTTTGAGGTTGGCGCAGTCCGCGCGGTGGATGGTGACGCCGCGCCCGCGCGTGACGAAGCCGATGATCGCCTCGGGCGGCGCCGGCTTGCAGCACTTTGCCGGCATCGTCAGCAGCCGGTCCACGCCCACCACCAATATGCTGCTCTTGCCGGCAGTCGCACGCGGCTTTTTCGGCGCGAGTGCGGACGTCACTTCGACCGCTTCGACCACCGGCGGTGCCGGCTCGGTGCGAGGATCGAGTGCCCGCACCGCGTCCTGCAACTGACGCGGGCGTATCTCGCCGCGCCCGACCTCGGCGAGGAAGTCATTAACCTTGGCGAAATCAAGCCGGGCCGCGAGCTTGTCGAGTTTGAGGCTGGTCATCCCCTGGCGCTGCAGCGCTTTCTCGACGATGGCGCGGCCTTGTGCAACCGCCTCCTCAAAGTTCTGGCGGTTGAACCATTGCCTGATCTTGGTGCGCGCGCCCGCGCTCCTGACGTACCCAAGTGCAGGGTTCAGCCAGTCGCGGCTCGGCCCGCCCTGCTTCGCCGCCAGTATCTCGACCTGCTGGCCGTTAGCAAGCGGCGTGTTGAGCGGCACCATCGCTCCATCCACCTTGGCGCCGCGGCAGCGGTGTCCAAGCTCGGTATGCACGTGGTAGGCGAAATCCACCGGCGTCGCCCCTATCGGCAGGTCTATCACCCTGCCCTGCGGGGTGAGTGCGTAGAGGGTGTCCTCGAA
Source organism: Betaproteobacteria bacterium (assembly GCA_023266245.1). GTDB lineage: Bacteria > Pseudomonadota > Gammaproteobacteria > Burkholderiales > SG8-41 > SG8-41. Next base: position 19,402 of record JAHFRO010000033.1, read on the forward strand.
CAGCCCGGCCCTGAACTGCTCGGCGAGCTCGCCCGCGCCGCCGGCCTCGTCCTTCCACTCGAGGATCTGGCGCAGCCACGCGATCTTCCCGTCGTAACCACGGTCGTGGCGTGAGCCTTCCTTGTAGCGCCAGTGCGCGGCGACGCCCAGTTCTGAGTGCTGGTGCATCTCGTAGGTGCGGATCTGGATTTCGACCGCCTTGCCTTCGTGGCCGATCACCGCGGTATGCAGCGAGCGGTACTGGTTGCTCTTGGGCTTGGCGATGTAGTCATCGAACTCCTTGGGTATCGGCGTCCACAGGTTGTGGACCAGCCCCAGCACCGCGTAGCAGTCCTTCACGTCCTGGACCAGGGCGCGCACCGCGTGCACGTCATAAACTGATTCAAAATCAAAGCCTTTTCTATGCATCTTCTTGTAGATACTGAAGATGTGCTTGGGACGACCGGTCACCTCGGCGGCGATGCCGGCGCGCGCGAGCTCGCCTTTCAATAGCGCAATCACGTTTTCGATGTAGCGCTCGCGGTCAACGCGCTTCTCGTCCAGCAGCCGGGCGATGTTTTTGTAAACCTCGGGCTCGAGGATGCGAAACGCGAGGTCCTCCATCTCCCACTTGAGCTGCCAGATCCCGAGGCGGTTGGCGAGCGGGGCGAAGAGGTCGCGCGCGAGTCGCGCCGTTTCGCGCTTGAGTTCGGTGTCTTCCGATCTCACGATGTAGCGCAGTTCCTGGGTGTGATCGGCGAGCTTGATCAGCACCACGCGCACGTCCTGTACCATCGCGAGCAGCATCTTGCGCAGCGCTTCGAGCTGCGCCGCCTGCTGCTCGGGTTTATGCGAGTCCTGGGCCCGGCCCGAAAGCGTCCCGATCTGCGCCATCCTCACTACGCCCTCGGCGAGTTCGGCAACCTGCGCGCCGAATTTCTCCTTCAACTTGCCCGCCGCCTCCGGCGCGACGCTGTGGCAGAGAACCAGGATGGCGGCCGCGAGCGCCTCAGGGTCCAGTCTCAGCTCGGCGAGGATCGCCGCGGTCCCGAGCGCGTGCGACAGCAGCGGCTCGCCGCTTGTCAGCTTGCGGCCGTGATAAACCGGCGCGACGAACTCGAGCGCGCGCCTGAGCGGCTCGATTTCAGTTTGCGCGTAGCGGTCGGCAAGCCGCGCGAGCCACGCTTCGGCGTGAGCGTCGTGCTGCGGGACGACCAATTTGAGCTGTGAGGTTTTGACCATGTCCGTGAACGCCCTGCCCGGAAAACACCCCGGGACACCGGCAATTTTCAGAGCCGCGGCGCGATGAATAGTTCCCGCTCAGAACTCTTCCGGTTCGGGTACCGGATCGCCGACGATTGCGGTTTGCCAGTAGCGCCGATAAACGGCGCGATAGGGCGTGATCCTGACCACGCCCTGCGGGCTCACGTCCACTATCAGCGCGCCGTCGCGGTCGGTGCGGTAAATCCTGCTGCCGAGGTCGCGGTAACGCTCGACGACTTCCGGATGCGGATGTCCGAAGCGGTTGCGGTAGCCGACCGGAAAAATCACGCTTTGCGGATTGACCTCGCTCACGAACTCCGGCGTCGATGAGGTTTTGCTGCCATGGTGCGGCGCCACCAGCACGTCGGCCTGCAACGTGCCGCGCTGCGCCGACAGTAGTTCGGTTTCCGTTTTGCGCTCGATGTCTGCCGGCAAAAGCACCCTGCCGGCGCGGGTGACGATCCGGAGCACGCAACCGCGGTCGTTGTCCTTGATGCGTGCCTCGTCATAGCTCGCGCGTGACGGATGAAGCATCTCGAAGCGCACGCCGTCCCATTCCCAGTCCTGCCCGGCAAAGCACCTGTAAGCCTGCTCCGCTTCAAGCGGCAGCGGATCCATGTCGGGCAGCGAACTGAGCAGCCATGCGACCGGCAGCGCCTGGAGCACCGACACGGCGCCGCCGCTGTGGTCGGCGTTGTCGTGGCTGACGATCACGCCGTCGAGGCTGCGCACGCCGGCTGCCCGCAGATACGGTACGATGATGCGGTTGCCGCTGTCGGCTCCCGGCCCGAACGCCGGGCCGGTATCGTAAAGCAGCGCGTGATGTCGCGTCTGCGCCACCACCGCCAGCCCCTGCCCGACATCGAGCACGGCGAGCTTGAGCGCGCCTTCCTCCAGCCTGGGCGGCGCTACCAGAAACAACGGCAGAAAACCGATCACGCCGAGCCAGCGTGCCGGAAAGCCGCGCGGCAGCAGCAGCCACGCCGCGCCCAGCGCCGCGACGATCACGGTCCAGGCGGGCGGCGCATGCTGTTGCCATACCGCATCGGGCGCCGCACTCATCCATTGGAGCAGCGCCATGCACCACGCCATGACCTCATGTGCGGCGAGCAGCACAGAGTCGAAAGGCAACAACATGCCGAGCAGCGTAAGCGGCACCACCACCAGACTGACTACCGGGATCGCAAACGCGTTGGCGACGGGCGAGACGATGGAAACCTGCTGAAACAGCGCGAGCAGCGGCGGAATCAGCCCCAGCGTCACCGCCCACTGCACGCGCGCCCACGCTGCGAGCCAATGCGGCTGCATCACGCGGCCTACAGCAACGTACAGAATCACCGCCACCGCGCCGAACGACAGCCAGAAACCCGGCGCGAGCACCGCCCATGGATCAAGGAGCATCACCACGAGCAGCGCTACCGCGAGCACCGTCGATGCCGAGCTCATGCGCCCGAACCACAGTGCCAGCGCCATGACTCCGAGCATGTAAAGCGTACGCTGCGCCGGTACCTCAAATCCGGCGAGCAGTGTGTAGACGAGCGCCGCCGCAAACCCGAACAACACCGCCGCCTTGCGCGCCGGCAGCCATAGCGTCAGGCGCGCGCTTCTGCACCACAGCCAATAGGCGATAGCCAGCATCAGCCCGGAGACCATGGTTATGTGCAGGCCGGAGATGCTCATCAGGTGATTGACGCCGGTGCGGGTAAAGGTCTGCCACTGATACGGTGGAATCGCGCGCTGGTCGCCGATGGCGAGCGCTGCGATCACCCCGGCATACGGTCGGTCCTGCAACGCCTGCAGAATTCTGCCGCGCAGCGCATCACGCGTTTTCTCAATCCAGTATTGCGGCCGGTGAACCATCGCGGCGAGGCGGCGGCTGCCGCCTTTCGGCCGCACATAGCCGGTGGCGCGGATATCGCGCTCGATCAGCCACGCTTCATAATCGAAGCCGTGGGGATTGGCGGTGCCGTGCGGGCGCCGCAGGCGCACCGTCAACTGCCAGCGTTCTCCCGGATGGAGTTCCGGGAGGGTGGCGGGTTGGTCATCGCGCGCCGCACTGCCCCACCACGACAGCGCGATATGCTGCGGAACGACCGCTCCCGGGGTCAGCACGCGCTCGCCATCGAGCTCGAAGCGCACGCTGCGCTCATAGGACTGCGGCAGGCTCGCCACCACGCCGATCAGCTGGATGTCTTTGCCTTCCCAGTCGGCCGGCAAGGCATCGGCCAGGCGCAGCTGCGCACACCACGCCGCCCAGAAAAAACCCAGGCCCAGATACAGCGCCTTGAGCAGGATCTGGCCCGCAACGCGCGCTGCAGTGTTCTGCCGTCGTGCCAGCCATGGGACCACGACAGCGGCGCTTAACGCCCATGCGGCGGCCATGCCAGGCAGTTCGGCCTGCTGTTGCAGCAGCCACGTTCCCAGCACGAACAAGACGATGTTGAGCCGCATACCAACCCTTAAAAACCGTTCCGCTTATGCGCTCTAACGTGCAACGCCCACAGCGGGTGCACCATTCTGTAAAATGGCCGCGGTCGCGTCTATTACGCGGCCATCCGCGCGATGCCCCGCAAGCTCTTTCGCAAATTCCTGCCCAGCCACGATTCCGTCAGGAATAACCGCTACATCGCGTGGTTCGGCCCCCGCCTGCAGCATCACAACCTCTGGCACCTGCACCGGCGTTCGGTGGCGGGAGGGGTGGCGGTCGGCATGTTCGCGGGCCTCATTCCCGGGAGCAATCCGGTTCAGTTCACCGCGGCGGCGGTCCTCGCGATTGCGTTCCGCGTCAACCTGCCGATCGCGGTGTTGGTGACGCTGTACTCGAATCCCTTCACCATCGTTCCGCTCTACTTCATTGCTTACGAGCTCGGCCAGCTGGTGCTGATGCAGGGCGACGGCGTACTGCCGCCGCTTGCCTTCGGGCTCGAGGGCAAAGGTTTCAGCGAATGGCTGCCGGCGGCGCTCGAGTGGCTCGCGAGCGTCGGCAAACCGCTCGTGGTAGGGCTGCCCTTGCTCGCCGTGCTGCTCGCGCTGGTCAGCTATTTCGGGATCGACTGGGCGTGGCGGCTCTACGTGCGCTGCGCCTGGCAGCGGCGCCGGAGCCGCCGCGCGCAGCGCGCCCGGGCACCGTGAGCACGCCTGCATACTGGCAACAGGCGACTCAGGAGCTCGCCGACCGCGATGCGGTGTTGAAAGAGCTGATCGCGCGCTTCGAGGGTCTCGCCCTGGGCAGCCGCGGCGACGCGTTCTCCACCCTGGCGCGCGCCATCATCGGCCAGCAGATCTCGGTGAAGGCCGCGCAAAGCGTGTGGGACCGGCTCACTGCGCGGCTCGCCGCCATCACCCCCGCGACGATCCGCGGCGCGCGCAAGGCGAGCCTGCGCGCGTGCGGGCTGTCGGGACAAAAGACCGCTTACCTGCAGGACCTCGCCGCAAAATTCCTCGACGGCACGCTCGATGCCGCGCGCTGGCACGCCCTCGATGACGAAGCGCTGATCGCCGAGCTGACCCTGGTCAAGGGCATCGGCCGCTGGACTGCCGAGATGTTCCTGATCTTCTGCCTGACGCGCCCCGACGTGCTGCCGCTCGCCGACCTCGGCCTGCAGCGCGCGATCCGCCTGCACTACAACCGCGGCAGGCCGCTGTCGGAGCGCCGCATGCGCAGCATCGGCGCAAGCTGGGCGCCGTGGCGCTCGGTCGCCACGTGGTATCTGTGGCGCAGCCTCGATCCCGTTCCCGTAGAGTATTGATCAGGCCCGCAACCGGTAATGACCCACGCCGAATTCGTCGCCGCCTACGCGCACGGCAAAATCAAGGTCGAGATTGACCCGCAGGGTGCGGCGAAGTTTCTCTCGGCGCGGCTGCTGCTGCCGTTCGTGATGATGCCG
>JAHFRO010000101.1:0-5380 GCA_023266245.1 Betaproteobacteria bacterium
CGCTGGTGGACTCGGGGCGCTGGCGGCCGCGCGATCCGCGCTCGTACAACCCGTCAACAATGGCAAAGAAATCTTAAGCCGCCGATGGACGCAGATGAACACAGGTTCTAGTCGATCCTGAGCTTCGCCTCTCTGGCGACCTTCTCGTTGCGTCGCAACTCGGAGCGGATGAACGCATCGAACTCCGCCGGGCTCTGGCCGGCCGCGGACAGTCCCAGCTTGGAGAGGCCGTCCCGTACTTCCGGCAGCTGCAGCGCGCGCATAATATCGGCGCTCAACCGGTTGATCGCTCCCCTGGGCGTCGCCGCGGGAGCCACCGCACCGAACCACGTGATCGCCTCGTATCCGGGAAATCCGGACTCGGCGACCGTTGGCACGTCCTTGAAGGCGCCGAAGCGCTCCAGTGAAGTCACGGCGAGCGCGCGCAGCTTCCCGGCCTGGATGTGCGGCGCGGATTCCGTGACGTTGATGATGAGAACGCTCGCATGCCCGCCGATCACCGCCATCGTCGCCGGCGCTCCGCCCTGGTACGGAACGTGGGTGATGTCGATCCTCGCCATGCTCTTCAGCATCTCGCCGATCAGATGCTGGTTGGTTCCGGGCCCGGGGGTCGCGTAGGTCAGCTCGCCCGGGCGGGCGCGCGCGAGCGCGATCAGCTCCTTGAACGTCCTTGCGGGCACCGACGGATGCACGGAGAAGATCACCGGCACCGTTGCGAGCCGGCTCACCCCGGCAAAATCCTTGAGCGCGTCGTACGGCAGCTTCGAGCGCACGGCGGGGTTGATGGTGTAGCTGTTGGCCATGAAGAGCACCGTGTGTCCGTCGGCGGGCGAGCGCGCCACCATCTCGGTCGCGATCACCGTGCCGCCGCCGGGGCGGTTGTCCACGATCACGTTCTGGCCGAACGCGCGGCTCAACGGCTGCGTCAGGATGCGGGCGATGGAGTCCATCGCCCCGCCGGCGGGAAAGGGAACGACGAGCCGCACCGGCTTCGAGGGGAACGCCTGCGAGTGCCCCGCCAAAGGTGCTGCCAATAGCAGCGCGGCGCAAATGAATTCCGGCAGTCTCCGCATGACCCCCTCCCTGGTCATTGGACCACGCGGCCATTGTAGGACGCAGAAGACCCCGGGGGAAGCTTTCGGGAAAGCCGGTCGGTCTATGCGGCGAACTTCTTTTTCAGCCGCTCGATGTAGCGGTCAACATCTATCACGAAGCGCTCGTGCTCGGCCTCGCCGACCTGCTCCACTTCATCGAAGACTTTGACCTTGAACGCGAGCTTGCGCCGGTCGATCGCGGCGAGCTCCGTCTCGGCGCGCACTTTCCTGCCGATCGGGGTAGGCGCGAGATGGCGCAGGCTGACCGAGAGCCCGACCTGGCCCTGGCCAGGCTTCAGGTGGGGCGCGGCGAGCTGGTGCGAGGCCATCTCGATGAGGAGCGTCATCGAGGGCGTGGAGAACACTTTGTAGTCGCCGCGCGTTGCAGTGCTTCTCGGTGACCTCCCACTCCAGGGTGTGCTTCATCCCGACCTTGAGCGTGTCCATGATGGGTTGAGTCCTTTCTTGTGCCGGGCCGGGCCGCGGCCAGCGCTGTTTTATCGGGCCCGCGCCCCCGAGGACAGAAAACTCCGCGCCTGGACAAAACACTCGTGGAAGGCGAGCGCGGCAAGGGCGCAGCCGGCGTTCTCCATCTCGTCGTAGACCGGGATGCCGAGCGCTACCGCCCTCGCGCGGAACTCGCGCTTGCGCTCTTCGAGCTTCGGATCGCCGTCGGAGCGCAGCACCAGCATGAAATGCGCCTGCCCGGGGTAGTGCGATTGCACCCGGAGCGCCGCCTGAACCAGATTGTCGAGCACCTCGTCCTTGGTGCGCCCGACGAAGACCGACAGGTTCAGATGCATCACCAGCGCCTCGGGCCTACCACTGCCGTAGATCGCTTCCAGTATCTTCTCCGCGACGCGTCCATCGTCCTGCTGCAGCGTTCCGACCGGCGCATCCACCGGATTGGCGATGCTGGTGCCCGGCGGGAGCCTGAGCGCGGCGAGCCGTTCGATCGTGGGCCGGTCGAAGGGCGCGACGTCGAGGCCGAGACGGGCGAAGAAATCGGTCGCCAGCACGCTCGCACCGCCGCCGTTGCCGAACAGCACGATGCGCCGCGTCGGATGCTGCGGTCGCGGCGCGAGCGTCTGGAAGACGAGCAGCGCGTCGATGAACTGGTCGAGCGTTTCCACCAGCACGCACCCGGTCTGCCTGGACAGCGCAACCCACACCCGGTCATCGCCCGCCAGCGCGCCGGTGTGCGACGCCGCCGCCATCCTGCCCTGCTGCGTGCGGCCGCCCTTGAGGATCACCACCGGTTTCGCCGCCCGCGCGTCGCGCAGGATCTCGAACAGCCGCCGCCCATCCTTCGCGGTTTCGATGTACATCCCGATCACTTTCGTCTGCGGATCGGCGAGATAGAACTCGAGCAGCTCGTTCGGTCCCAGATCCGCGCAATTGCCGACCGTGATCAGCCCCGAGAATTTCAGCCCGCGGGAGAGCCCCCGGCGGATGATGTCGGTGCCGAGCCCGCCGCTTTGCGAGAGGACGCCGACGTTGCCGGTTTCCCTGGGCCCGATCTCGGTAAAGGTGACGCGCCCGCGCGGAGTGTAGATGCCGAGGCAGTTGGGGCCCAGGAGCCGCATGCCGCCCGCGCGCGCTGCGGCAACCAGCTCTTCCTGCAGTTCCTTGCCTTCCTCCACCTCGCCAAAGCCGCTCGAGATCACCTGCGCGAAGCGCACGCGGCCGCGGGCTTCCCTGAGCAGCGGCGGCACCTGCGCCGCGGCGATCGCGATGTAGGCATAGTCCACCGGCTCCGGAGTCTCGGCGAGACTGCGATAGGCGGCAAGCCCGTCGATCTCCGCTGCGGCAGGGTGGATCGGGTAGATCGCGCCCTCGAAGCCGAATTCGCGCAGCCGGCGGATGAAGACGTTCGGCAGCGCCGTGCCTTTGGTAGTGGAGGCGCCGACTACGGCGACGGTCTTCGGCTGGAACAGCGGCGCGAATCGCTCGATGACGCTGGCGCTCATCTCAAAAATCCAGACCTCTCACCGCCAAGGACGCAAAGGACGCCAAGGGGATCGAAAATAAAAGCTGAACCACGAAGGACACAAAGTAAAACAAGTCCACTCACGACTCACCACTCACGACTCACGACTTACGCTTCTGTAAGTATGAAGCGCGCGTCCACCGCGACCGCGCCGCTCTCCGACACGATGAGGGGATTGATGTCCGCCTCGCGGATGTCCTCAGCGTGCGTCATCAGCAGTCCCCGCTCTCCGCCTACTTTGAGCAGCGTGTCCACGATCGCCTCGCGCGAAGCGGGTCTCCTGCCGCGCGTGCCCTTGAGCAGCGCGGCGCCCTTCAGCTCATCGAGCATCTCTTCGGCATCCAACCGCGTGATCGGGCAGATGCGGAAGGCGACGTCCGCCAGCACTTCCACGAAGATGCCGCCCAGCCCGACCATCACCAACGGTCCGAACTGAGGATCGCGCAGGGCGCCGACCACGATTTCCTGTCCCGGCGGCGCCATTTCCTCGAGCAGGAAACCGTCGATCCGCGCGTTTGCTATCTGCGGTGAGGCCATCATCACCCGTACCGCCTGCTCCACTTCCGCGGCAGTCTGAAGTCCCGCCTTGACGCCTCCCGCATCGCTCTTGTGCAGGATGTCAGGCGACATCACCTTGAGCACGACCGGCGGTGTCAGGCCGGCGAACTGCGAGGCCGCCTGCACCGTGTCCTGCACCACCGCCGACTTCGGCACCGCGATGCCGAAGCTTGCCAGCAGCCGCTTGCCGGCCGGCTCATCGAGCGCCGAGCGCCTCCGGTTCCTCGCTTCGGCGATCTCGTCAAAGCCGGACATAAACCCTAAATTAGCCGCCAAGGCGCCAAGAGCGCCAAGGAAAACAGCACAAGATTCGGAGTGGCATCAGGAAAACTTGAGTTTGCACGTGTCTTGAACAGCCCGGGTCCGGTTTTGACCATCATTCTGCATTGATGGGGTTCTTGGCGTCCTTGGCGTCTTGGCGGCTATTTTTCTGGCCGAGCACTTCGGGAATGATGCCGGTGTGCACGTGTCCCGCGCGGAACGGTTCCGAACGCAGCACCGCGAGCACCGCCGGAATATTGTTCTTCGGCCCTTGAATCTCGAACGATTCCAGGGCTACGATGAGTTTCCCGACCGCTTGAGCGCGCGTCGGCGCGTGCACGATGACTTTGGCGATCATCGGGTCGTAGTGCGGCGTGACCTCGCGCCCCTCGGCATATCCGGTCTCCACGCGGACGTTTCTGTCCTGCGGCGGGCGGAACACTTTGAGCTTGCCCGGCGAGGGAAAGAAGTTCCTGGGGTCCTCGGCATAGACACGGGCCTGGATAGCATGACCTTTGACCTCGATTTTTCCGGGCAGGATGTCCGCGAGCTTCTCACCGGCGGCTGATCGAATCTGTGCTTTCACCAGATCCACACCGGTTACTTCCTCGGTGACACCGTGCTCGACCTGCAGCCGGGTGTTCATCTCCAGAAAGCTGAACGAGCCGTCGGCGCCCATCAGCATTTCCACCGTCCCGATGTTGTCGTAGCCCATTCTGCGCATGATTCCGGCCAGCTGTTCCGCCAGCGCGCCGACCTTCTCGCGCGCAATACCAGGGGCCGGCGCCTCTTCTATCACCTTCTGGTTGCGCCGTTGGGTCGAGCAGTCACGCTCATAGAGGTGCGCCGCCCCGCCGTGCGCGTCGCCCAGCACCTGGAATTCGACGTGGCGCGGGCGCTCGATTAGCCGCTCGAGATAAACCTCGGCGGTGCCGAAGCCGCGGGCAGCCATCGAGCGCGAGCGCTCAACTGCTTCCATCAACTGCGCCTCGTCCTGCGCCGGCAGCATCCCGATGCCGCCGCCGCCGCCCGCGGGCTTTACCAGCAATGGGAAGCCGACTTCACGCGCCGCGGCGAGGACGCCCTCGTTGTCCGCCGGCAACACGCCGGAGCCTTGCGACATCGGCATGCCGTAACGGGCGGCGAGCTCGCGTGCCCTGGTCTTGTGCCCCATCGCGGCTATCCATTGCGGCGAGGGGCCGATGAAGCGTGCGCCCGCACCCGTCACCTTCTGCGCGAACGCGGCATTCTCAGCGAGAAAGCCGTAGCCAGGATGCAGCGCATCCGCGTGCGATTTGCGAATCACCTCCACCAGCACATCCTGGTTGAGGTAGCTCTCGCGGGCCGGTGCCGGCCCGATAGCATGGGTCTCGCTCGCCATTTCGAGGTACGGCGCGCCGGCATCGGCCTCCGAATACACCGCGACGGATTTGATTCCCATTTCACCGAGAGCGCGCAGCACCCGCGCCGCCACCGC
>JAHFRO010000101.1:5480-8052 GCA_023266245.1 Betaproteobacteria bacterium
TTGATCACCGCCTGCGCCGCATAGATCTCGGCGAGGCCCCACACGTCACTGCCCTGCTGGATCTCGGCTAGCCTGGCTTCGAAATCGCGATCGCCGGGCTTCACCCCGTGCACGATGCGCGTGGCGAATTCCGGACTCATGAAGCTCACCTCGGCGGTCGGCCACGCCGCAACATCATCCGAGTGGCGGCCGCCACCCATGCAGACGTAGGCGCGGCCGTAGCTCTTGCGGACGATGACCGAGAGCCGCGGCACGGTGACGAGCGTCATCGCGTTCATGAAGTTCATGATCTTGCCGGGGGCGCCGCTCTTTTCGGCTTCGGTGCCGATCTGGAAACCCGGAGTGTCCACCAGCAGAACGACCGGCACGTTGAAGGAGTCGCACAGCACCAGGAAATCGGTGATCTTGCGGCAGGCGTCCGCATCGAGCGCGCCGCCGCGGTGCAGCGGGTTGTTCGCGACGATGCCCACGCTTTTGCCGCCGAGGCGCGCCAATCCGGTGACCGCGCTCTTGCCGAAGCGCGGCTTCAGCTCGAACAACGTGTCCTTGTCCACGATCGCGCCTGCGATGCGCTTCATGTCGTAGACCTGGGTGCGGCTCTCCGGCAGCAGCGAGAAGATTCCGGGCATGTCCGCGCCCGATCCCGCCGGCACCGGCGCAGCGGGCGGCGCCTCCCTGTGGTGGCTCGGCAGGTAGGAGAGAAAGCGGCGGATCGCCTGGAACACTTCCTGCTCGGTGTCCACCACCTGATCCACCAGCCCGGTCACTTCCGCATGCAGGCGCCAGCCGCCGAGCTCCTCGAAGTCCACTTTTTCGCCCAGCGCCATCTCGACCAGGCGCGGGCTGGAAACCGCCATGGTCGCGCCCTTATGCATCACGGTGAAGTCGGCGCAGCACGCGAGCCACGCCGAGGAGCCGAAGGAAGGGCCCAGCACGGCGGCGCACATGGGGGTCTCCCGCGTGCGGCGGAACTGCGTCGGATCATTGCCGAGCAGCTGTCCCATGCCGCGCGAGCCCATGGCGTCCGGCAGCCGCGCGCCGGTGGATTCTCCGATGATCACCAACGGCATGCCGCGCTCGGTCGCGGCACGCTTCATGTGCGCCACTTTCTTGCTGTTGGTGGCGCTGGTGGAAGCGCCTTTGACGGTGAAGTCGTTCACCACCGCCGCCGCCTCGCGCCCCTCGATCCTGCCGTAGCCTGCGATCTTGCCGTCGCACGCCGTCTCGTCCGCTTGTTCCGGATAGACACCGGAAGTCCCGAACAGCCCGGACTCGAGGAAGGTTCCGGGATCAAACAGCAGCGCGAGCCGCTCGCGGGCGTTCAATTGCCCGGCGGCCTTTCTCCTGGCGAGCTTCTCCGCTCCGCCCATGGCGAGCGCCTTGGCCCGCCGCTTTTCGTATTCAGCCAGCAGCGTTTCAAATGCCATCGCTTACCTCAAAGATCAAACCCAAAAAGCTTTAGCCACAGAGATCACAGAGAACACAGAGAGATACGATTTCGAAAACAGCCCGCTCGTTCTTTGCTTTTTCTCTGTGAACTCTGTGTCCTCTGTGGCATTGAATCTTGATTTTAGCCTTCAAGCACTGCGACGACCTGGCCCTCTGCGACCGAGTCTTTTTCCTTGACCGGAATTTCCTTCACCGTGCCGGCGTCCTCGGTAATCACCGGTATCTCCATCTTCATCGACTCGATCACGATCAGGGTGTCGCCGGATTCAACCTTGTCGCCCGGCTTTACCGTGACCTGCCACACCGTGCCGGTGATCTCGGACTTGATCTCGATGCGCGCCATGGGAACGGTGGTGCTGCATCCGAATTGTTGCGGGCGTTCTCATTCTGGTAGGATGCAGCGCGAACAATTCTAACACGTCGTCCCGATGAGCCGATCGCTTGGATGCCGGATTGCCGCCCGCCTGCGCGTCACGCGTTGCTGGATCGCCGCCCTGGTCCTCGCTTTGGCCCTGCCGGCGCTCGCGCAGGAACGCAAGCTGCCGCCGGTGAACGAGGCGGCCAATGATCTGTCGTGGGTGACCTTCAGGAACCGCCTCCTCACCGCGCTCGAGAAACGAGACAGGAAATTCGTGCTCGGTATCGTTGCGCGCAACGTGCGTAACAGCCTCGATGCGCCGCGCGGGCTCGCCGAGTTCCGCAAGCAGTGGGCCGTTGACGGGGACGACAGCCCGCTGTGGCGGGAACTCGCGAGCGCGCTCTTCCTCGGCGGTGCCTACGTCAAACGCGAGCAGGGGGTGACGGAACTCTGCGCGCCGTACGTCTCCGTCAAGTGGCCACAGGACATTGACGCCTTCGGCGGCGGCGCAATCGTCACGAAAGACGTATTGGTGAAATCGGCGCCGTCGTCGGGATCCGATACCATCGCCACATTGTCCTATCACATCGTTGAAGTAGCTGATTGGGAAGTCGCCGACCAGGCCGCCGATTCCAGGCAAATATGGGTCAAGGTCAAACTGAAGAGCGGCGAGGGTTTCGTGCCCGAAGAGCAGATCCGCAGCCCGATCGAGCACACCGCGTGCTTCCTGAAGACAGCGGACGGCTGGCGCCTCACCGGCTTCGG
>JAHFRO010000289.1 GCA_023266245.1 Betaproteobacteria bacterium
GGAGAAAGAAGCCGGGGCGCGGCTGATGAAAGCGGTCGAAATCGTCACCGCGAAGAAAATCCACACACCCGACCTCGGCGGCGAAGCGACGACCGAAATTGTTACGTCAGCGGTGTGTGACGCGATTTAGGGCGCGGGCCTGGTGAGCGCGCCCACGCGCACGCCAAGCAAGCGGATTGAGCGGTCGAGCGCCACGCGCTTCAGGCACGCGCCCGCGGCGCGGCGGATCGCCTGCGCATCGCGCGTCGGCGCGTCCAGCGTGCAGTCGCGCGTCACCGTCTTGAAATTGTCGTAACGCAGTTTGAGGCCGATCTTGCGGCCGACGTAGCCCTTGCGCTGCAAGTCGCTCGCCACCTGCACGCACAGGTCGGTGAAGATGCGCGAGAGCCACTCGCGGTCGCGCACCGGATGAAGATCGTCTTCGAACGTCGTCTCGCGGCTGATCGATTTCGGCTCGCTGTAAGTCACGACCGTCCGCTCGTCGCGCCCGTGCGCGGCGTCGAACATCCAAGCGCCGTAGCTTTTGCCGAAATGCTCGACGAGCAGCGCCGGATCCGCATGCGCAAGTTCGCCGATGGTGCGTATGCCCAGCGTCGCGAGCCGCGCGCTGGCCTTGGGGCCGATGCCGTTCACCTTGCGCACCGGCAGCGGCCAGATGCGCGTGGGAATGTCGGCTTCGCGCAGGATGGTGAGCCCGGCGGGTTTTTCGAGATCGGAGGCGATCTTGGAAAGCAGTTTGTTCGGCGTGACGCCGATCGAGCACGACAATTGCGTTGCCTCGTGCACCGCCTGCTGGATGCGCGCCGCCACGTCGCGGGCGCGCTCCCATGGATCAAGCGCGGCACCGGCCGCGTCGGACATGACGAGCGCGGTGAGGTCGATATAAATCTCGTCGATGCCGCGGTCCTCGACTTCGGGCGCGACCGCGCGCACCGTGTCCTTGAATGTGCGCGAGTAGCGCCGGTATTCGTCGAAGTCTGCGGGCAGCAGCACCGCGTCGGGCGCGAGCTGCGCCGCTTTCATGAGCCCCATGCCCGAGTGCACGCCGAGCGCGCGCGCTTCGTACGTCGCCGTCGTGATCACGCCCCGGCCGCTGTAATTGCGCAGCGTCTGGAACGTTTCGCCCGGCGATGCATTCGCCGCACGCCGCCGCCCGCCGATCACCACCGGCTTGCCGCGCAGTTCCGGATAGCGCAGCAATTCCACCGACGCGTAGAACGCGTCCATGTCGAGGTGGGCAATGAATTGCAAGGATGTCTGCGGGGAGGGCGACTGCTGGTGATTTTAGCAGCGGGGTTAGAAACCGTGGTCTAGCTCCTATTATTGCTTCTCGACTCGCTCATGGCCCGAGCCCCCTGCGCTCGTCAACGAATCTTGCTTTGAAACGCGTCGCCAAAGTATTTCGGCTCTGACCCTATTCCTCCGCAGAACCGGCGGCAGTCATTTTTTCTGCGATTCAGAAGCTTTGGCGCGGAGAAGGGCCTGAACTTCGTGGAACAATGCCGAGTCGCGGATCCAGTGGTCATCGAGCGGCCATGTGGAGAACAGCCCGCGGACCCGCACAATGCGATCGGCTGGCAGGGGATGGGTCGACAGGAATTCAGGGAGGCGGGCATCCTTGTGTATGCGCAAAAGGAGATCGAAGAAAGTGGCCAAGGCCTCGGGATGGTAACCGGACTGGTAGAGGTACCCAACGGCCAAATCGTCGGACCGCATCTCGTCCCCGCGGCTGTAGGAGAGTCGTTCAAGATTCGTCAGAAGATCCGGGAGCGGTGATGCGAGGCCACCGAGCGAAGTGACCAAGCCGATGAACCGATCATGAGACAACCTCTCGGTCCCATGGCGGGAAATGACATGTGCAATCTCGTGGGCGAGGACGCCTGCCAGCTCGCCTTCATTCTGAGCCTCCAAAACCAACCCGCGGGTGACATAGATGAAACCGCCAGGTAATGCTATGGCGTTGACCGCCGGGCTGTCCAACACATGGAATTCAAATTTAAAGCCGGGGTTGTTCGCCACCGAGGCAATCTTGGCGCCGAGCTGCTGGAGATAGGCCTGGGCCGGGGACTCCGCGACGAGCCGGAACCGGGATTCGAGCTGCTGTGCGGCGGCTTTGCCAAGCTGCCGCTCTTCGCTCATCGAATAGAAGTTGAGGTGAACGCCTTCCGAGAAATCCAAATAAGGAAGCAACATGAAAATGACGGTCACGAGACCGAGCGCTGCAATCAGTCCTTCGAGCCGTCTGGTGGTCATGGGCCCTCAGGGGGTTCGTTCTCGGCGATCAGTCCGCCTTTGTCTGGCGCACGTCGGCCGCCTCGCTGAAATGGCTGCAATTTCGAGCAATATCGAACAGAAGGTAAATCGCCTGGGCCATCGCCTTCATCACGAGGTAGTAGAAACCCCCCGCTATCAGGAGCCCTATGCTGGAGCCCAACTTCGCGGCGAAAGGAATTTCGCGGGCCCAAGTCCCAAGAGCGGCAAGGATCATGATGACCAGGACCACCGGGGCCAGGATAATGTACAACCTGGCGAGGGTACGCAGAGCCAGGTAAGGAAGCTTTCGCCCGTCCGGTCTTCGTTTATCGATGCCATCTGCCTGGCTTTCAGGTTTGCTGCTAAGTTGATCGGTCATGGTGTCCCTCCCTGGTGATTTGTGCCATTGCTTTAAAAGTGAAGAAGTAGGTACTGGGCTGCACCCGGTTTCCCGGACACTTGGTTAAGGTGTAATGATGCGCTGGGAGGTGTGCGATGGGAAGACGGATATACAACCGGGAGTTCAAGCTTGAGGCAGTGAAGCTGGTGGCC
>JAHFRO010000102.1 GCA_023266245.1 Betaproteobacteria bacterium
AGCGCGAGGGGTGGCGGAGCTTGCGCAGCGCCTTGGCCTCGATCTGGCGGATGCGCTCGCGCGTCACGTCGAACTGCTTGCCGACCTCTTCCAGCGTATGGTCGGTGTTCATCTCGATGCCGAAGCGCATGCGGAGCACCTTCGCTTCGCGCGGGGTGAGGGTGTCCAGCACGTCCTTGGTGACGCCGCGGAGACTCGCGTAAACCGCCGCCTCGTTCGGCGCCACGGTGGACTGGTCCTCGATGAAATCCCCCAGGTGCGAATCGTCGTCGTCGCCGATCGGCGTTTCCATCGAGATCGGCTCCTTGGAGATCTTGAGGATCTTGCGGATCTTGTCTTCCGGCATCTCCATCTTCTCCGCCAGCAGCGCCGGATCGGGCTCCTGTCCCGTCTCCTGCAGGATCTGGCGCGAGATGCGGTTCATCTTGTTGATGGTCTCGATCATGTGCACCGGGATCCGGATCGTTCTTGCCTGGTCCGCGATCGAGCGCGTGATCGCCTGGCGGATCCACCACGTGGCGTAAGTCGAGAACTTGTAGCCGCGGCGGTATTCGAACTTGTCCACCGCCTTCATGAGGCCGATGTTCCCCTCCTGGATCAGGTCAAGGAACTGCAGCCCGCGGTTGGTGTACTTCTTGGCGATCGAGATCACTAGCCTCAGGTTCGCCTCCGTCATCTCGCGCTTGGCGCGGCGTGCCTTCGCCTCGCCGATGGACATCTGGCGGTTGATCTCCTTGAGGTCCCGGATCGGGATGCCGACCCGCGCCTGCAGGTTGAGCAGCTTTTGCTGCTGCTCGACAATGGCGGGCTCGAAGCGCTCGAGCGCCTCGCTCCACGGGCGGCGCGCCTCGATCTCGCTCTTCACCCAGCGCAGATACCCTTCCTTCCCCGGGAATTCCTTGAGGAAGTGCGGGCGCGGCATCCTGGCCTTTTCCACGCACAGCCCCATGATATTGCGCTCGTAGGTCCGGACCTCGTCCACGAGCCTCCTCACGCTGTCGCACAGCGCCTCGATCTGCTTCGCCGCGAAGCGGATCCTCATCAACTCGTTGGAAATGGCGTCGCGCGCCTGGAGATGGGCGCGGCTGCGCGCCCCGTGCTTGGCGAGCGCGCGTGTCATCCTGTTGTAGAGCGAGCGGATCACCGCGAAGCGCTTGAGCGCTTCTCCCTTGAGCCGCAGCAGGTCGGCGCTCTGCACCGCCGCACCGTCTTCGTCCTCTTCCTCGGCGGCCTCGAGTTCTTCCTCGATGTCCTCTTCGTCCTCCGACATCTCATCGACCGGCCCTTCCTCGGCGTCGGGATCGACCAGGCCGTCAACCACCTCGTCAACGCGGATTTCGTCCTTCTCGATTCTCTCGGCGAGCGCGAGGATCTCGGCGATGGTGGTCGGACAGGCCGAAATCGCCTGGATCATGTGACGCAGCCCGTCTTCGATGCGCTTGGCGATCTCGATCTCGCCCTCGCGCGTGAGCAGCTCCACCGAGCCCATCTCGCGCATGTACATGCGCACCGGATCGGTGGTGCGGCCGAATTCCGAATCGACAGTGGAGAGCGCCGCCTCCGCTTCCTCGACCGCCTCCTCGTCGGCGACCGCGGGCGTCACGTCCGACATCAGCAACGTCTCGGCATCCGGCGCCTCGTCGTAGACCTGGATGCCCATATCGTTGATCATGCTGATGATGTTCTCGATCTGCTCGGCATCCAGCATGTCGTCCGGCAGATGGTCGTTGATCTCGGCGTAGGTGAGGTAACTGCGCTCCTTGCCGAGCACGATGAGGTTCTTGAGCCGGGTGCGCCGCGCCTCGGCGTCGGCGGGCGACAGCTCCCGGCGCTCGAACTCCTTGACCAACGCCTTCTCTTTGGCGGTCAGCCCGCGCGTCGAGCGCGACTTGCCTGCCGCTTTCGCCTGGGCACGGGCGAGGCGCTCCCGGAGCAACGCCTTCTTCAGCGTCGCCTTGTCCATCTTCTGCGGTTGCTTGCCCGGCTTCAGCAGCGGCGTGGGCGGCGCCGTCGCGATGCGCTTGTCCTTGCGGGCGAGCTTGACCCTGGGCGCCGGCCGCGCCTTGACGCGCGCTTTCGTCGCTAGTCTGGCCCTGGCACGCGCCTTGAGCCGCTTGGCCTTGGCCGCCAGCAGCCGTTTGTGGGCGTGCCGCGCCTTGGCCTTGGCGGCCACCTTCTTGCGTGCCGGAGACTTAGCTTTCGCTTTCTTCGCCTTTGCCATGGTCCAGATCCCGCGTCGTGAGTTAAGCGCAAAAAAAGGCTGAAATTATACCCCGATTTCGCCCCCGGCTCACTTCGGGGCCGCTGCCGCAACCGCCTGCTGCAAAAGGCGATATTGCGCCTGGTCCTCGGGGCTCAAACCCTGCTTGCGCGATTTCTCGAGCAGTTCGCTGATGCGCGCGCGGCGGATACGGTCTATGAGCTGCCGCCATGCCCCGCTGAACTCCGCTTCCAGTTCTTCGGCCGCCAGGTTTTTGTCCTGCCAGTGCAGCACCCCGGCCTCGATCGCGCGCAGCAACGCTTCGTGCTCGGTACCGCGGAAATACTCGCCGGCATTGGCTATAGGGAGCCCGGCGGCGAGCACTTCAAGCAGTTGATCGAGGGCTTTCAGCTCGGCCTGCTCGATGCCGTCCAGCCCGAAGCCGTGCGCCAGCTCGCTGCGCTCGGCTAGCCGCGCCAGAACCGGCTCGAACATCAACAGCTCGATCACCGTGCGCGCGATCGAGCGCTGTGCGGGCGGGGTGCGGCGCGGCGCGGCCTGCGACGGCTGTGGTTTGATCTGGAATTCCCGGTCGAGTTCCTGCTGGGTAACCCCGGCGAGCCTGGCCAGATCCTGCCGCAGCAGCAGCGACAGCAGCGGCGCGGTGATCTGCTGCACCAGGGATTTCGCGTCCTGCAGCAGTTTCGCCTTGCCCTCGTGAGCGGCGAGATCCACCCGGCCGGCCAGCCCCTGCAGCAGGAATGCCGATAACGGCACCGCCTGATCGAGCAGGGCCTTGAACGCCGCCGTGCCGTGCTTCCGCACGTAAGTATCGGGATCCTCGCCTTCGGGCAGGAACAGGAACTTCACCTGCTTGCCGTCAGCGAGCTGGGCGAGACTGTTCTCGAGCGCACGCCAGGCGGCGCGCCGGCCCGCCTCGTCGCCGTCGAAGCAGAACACGATCTCGTCGCTCTGGCGCAGCAGCTTCTGCACGTGCAGCGGCGTGGTCGCGGTCCCCAGCGTGGCCACCGCATAGTCCACCCCGTGCTGCGCGAGCGCCACCACGTCCATGTAGCCCTCGACCACCACCACGCGGCCGGCGTCGCGGATCGTGCGCCGCGCCTGGTACAGGCCGTAGAGCTCGCGCCCCTTCTCGAACACCGGCGTCTCCGGCGAGTTCAGATATTTGGGCGAGCCCTGCGCCGCGGAATCGGCGCCCTCTTTATCCAGCACGCGGCCGCCGAAGCCGATCACGTTACCGCGCACGTCCACGATCGGAAACATGATGCGATCGCGGAACACGTCGTAGCGCTTGCCATCCTCGTTCTGTTTCACCAACCCCGCGGCGGCGAGCGCAGCGCCACCGTAGTCGCTGAACGCCGTGGCGAGGTTCTGCCAGCCGTCGGGCGCGTAGCCGATGCCGAAGCGCTTGGCGATCTCGCCGGACAGGCCGCGCTGCTTGAGGTAAGCGATGGCGCGCGGCGCATCCTTGAGCTGGGCGCGGTAGAACTGCGCCGCCTTGAGCAGCACCGCGTAGAGATCGTCGCCTTCTTCAGCCTTGCGCTGCGCCGACTCGGTACGAACCTCGGGCACCTGCATACCGACGCTCTGGGCGAGGTCTTTCACCGCTTCGACGAAGCCCATGCCGCTGTACTCCATCAGGAAGCCGACCGCGGTGCCGTGCGCGCCGCAGCCGAAGCAGTGATAGAACTGCTTGGTCGGGCTGACCGTGAACGAGGGGGTCTTCTCGCTGTGGAACGGGCAGCACGCGACGTAGTTGGCTCCCGCGCGCTTGAGCTTCACGTGCCGATCGACCACGTCCACGATGTCAACGCGGCCGAGCAGC
Source organism: Betaproteobacteria bacterium (assembly GCA_023266245.1). GTDB lineage: Bacteria > Pseudomonadota > Gammaproteobacteria > Burkholderiales > SG8-41 > SG8-41. The sequence goes on from JAHFRO010000102.1 coordinate 4,047, forward strand.
TCCTGGATGAACGACTGCGGGATCATCCGCGGCGGGGGCAGCGTGCGAACAATTCAGCGCAGGGACAGGTCAACGGTGGTTTCCTGGGCCATTGGGTGACTGATGGAAGGCCGAATTGAACGGCGCATCGCGACCATTCCAATTTGGCCTCCGGCTAATTATAGGCCACGCGGCTAGTGTGACGGCAAAACCCGCCGCGTCAGCGGGATACCGCGGTCACGCTAACCGGCGAGCTTGGCCTTTACCAACGCCGATACCTTAGCCATATCGGCTCTGCCAGCGAGTTTCGGCTTGAGTGCGCCCATCACCTTGCCCATGTCGGACGGTGCTTTCGCGCCGGTTACTGTAACCGCCTCGGCCACCGCAGCCTCGATCTCGGCGTCCGACATCGCCCGCGGCAGGTAGGTTTGCAGCAGCTCCAGCTCGAATCGCTCGTTCTGCGCGAGATCCTGCCGTCCGCCCTTCTCGAACTGGGTGATCGACTCGCGCCGCTGCTTGAGCATCTTGTCGATGACCGCCACCACGTCGGCGTCGGCAAGCTCCTTGCGCTCGTCAACCTCGCGCTGCTGGAGCGCGGCGAGCAACAGCCGCAGCGCGTCGCGGCGCTGCGCCTCACCCGCGCGCATCGCGGTTTTCAGGTCATCGTTGATGCGGGCCTTGAGAGACATGGAGGAAAAGGATTCTGGAATCGGGATTCAGGATTCAGGGAAGGCACAAATAAAGAGAGCGCGGGCCACCCAGCCCGCGCCCCTTGAATCCCAAATCCTGGATCCTGAATCCTGAATCCTGGTTTAGTAGAGCCGCGGAGGCAGCAGTTGCGAACGCAGCCGCTTGTGAAGGCGCTTGACTGCTGCAGCCAGTTTGCGCTTGCGTTCCGTGGTGGGCTTCTCGTAGTACTCCCGAGCGCGCAACTCGGTCAGCAAACCGGTTTTTTCCACGGTGCGCTTGAAGCGGCGCAGCGCGGCCTCGAATGGCTCGTTCTCCTTGACTCGAACAGTCGTCATAATGTCCCTGGGTCAGATTCTAAAACTTGTATTATATCAAGCTGTAAGACATTTTTAAAGGCGTTTTATACCCCCATGCTGGTGCTCGGCATCGAAACCTCCTGCGATGAAACCGGGGTCGCGCTCTACCACAGCGAGCGCGGCCTGCTCGGTCACACCCTGTATTCCCAGGCCCGGCTGCACGCCGCTTACGGGGGAGTGGTGCCGGAGCTCGCCTCACGCGACCACATCCGGCGCGTGCTGCCGCTCACGCGCGGCCTGCTCGAGCAGGCGGGCTGCCGCCTCGAGGAGCTCACTGCGGTCGCCTATACCGAAGGACCGGGGCTCGCCGGCGCACTGCTGGTGGGCGCCGCTGTGGCGCACGGGCTCGCCTACGCGCTCGGCATTCCTGCGCTCGGAGTGCATCACCTGGAAGCGCACCTGCTCTCGCCGCTGCTTTCCAAACCGGCGCCGGGCTTTCCGTTCCTCGCTTTGCTGGTGTCGGGCGGACACACGCAATTGGTGCGGGTGTCGGGGGTGGGGACTTACGAACTCCTGGGCGAGACCGTGGATGACGCCGCGGGTGAGGCTTTCGACAAGACCGCCAAGGTCCTTGGTCTCGGGTACCCGGGCGGCCCCGCGCTCGCCAAACTCGCCGAGCGCGGCCATCCCGGAAAATTCACCCTGCCGCGCCCGATGATGGCGAGCGGCGATCTCAATTTCAGCTTCAGCGGGCTCAAGACCGCGGTGCTCACCATCGCCAGGGAGCGGACGCTGGACGAGGCCGCGCGCGCCGATCTTGCCGCCGAAATCGAGGCCGCCATCGTGGAGGTGCTCGCCGCCAAAGCGCTCGCCGCGCTGGAAGAGACCGGGCTCGCACATCTGGTCGTCGCGGGCGGAGTGGGCGCCAACCAGTCGCTGCGCAGCCGCCTCTCCAAAGCGGCGTGCAAACGTGGCTGCACCGTGTTCTATCCCGAACTCGAATTCTGCACCGACAACGGCGCGATGATCGCCTTCGCAGCTGCCCTGCGCCTGCAGCATTCAGCTGTCAGCTGTCAGCTGTCAGCTTTGAGCTTCACGGTGCGGCCGCGCTGGGACCTCGAGACGCTCGCGCCGCAGCCCGTTTAGGACGGACCGGTGCTGCTGCTGCCGAATCTTCCCTCCTTGCCAGCAAGCAGATTCTGGATGTTGGTCTTGTGGCGGAAGATGAGCAGCAGCGCGACGGCGACCACCGCCGCCAGGAACGGGTGCACCCCGTAGAGCAGGTAGCAGAAGAACGGCGCGAACACCGCGGAAACGAGGGCCGCGAGCGAAGAGATGCGGAAAAAGAACGCGATGACGACCCAGGTTGCGACCGTGCCGCCCGCCAGATAGAGATTGAGCGCGGTGAGCACGCCGAGCGCGGTTGATACGCCCTTCCCGCCCTGGAAGCGGAAGAACACCGGAACCATGTGGCCGACCGCCACCGCGACCGCGGCGGCAGCCATCGTCACTTCGACCGAGCCTTCGTCGGCGAATCGCTGCGCGAGGAACACCGCGAACCACCCCTTGGCGGCATCGCCCGCCAACGTCAGCGCCGCGGCCGCCTTCCTGCCGGTGCGCAGCACATTGGTTGCGCCGGGATTGCCCGAGCCGTAACTCCTCGGATCGGGCAGCGCGAACGCGCGGCTCACGATCACCGCGAACGAGATCGAACCCAGCAGATAGGCGATCAATGCGAATGTTACGGTGGTCATGTGTTTCGCCTAAAATGTGCGCTCATTCTAGCCGAAACCAAGAACAGCGACCCCGCGCCGGCGCTTGATTCTGAATCCTGAATCCCGAATCCTGCTTCTTCATGGACATCATTTTCATCAACGATCTGCGCCTCGACATCCTGATCGGCGTCTACGACTGGGAGCGCAAGGTGCCGCAGACCGTGCAGTTCGATCTGGAGATCGGGCTGCCCGACCGCCGCGCCGCGCAGAGCGACCAGCTCGCCGACGCCATGGACTATGCGGCGATCGTCTCGCGCATCGAGACGAGCCTGCGCGAAAACCGCTTCTCTCTGCTCGAGAAAGTCGCCGAGCACATCGCGCAGCTCGTCCTGCACGACTTCAAGTCGCCGTGGGTGAAAGTAAGCGTCACCAAGCTTGCCCCGTTGCGGAACGTCAAGCGCCTCGGCGTCACCATCGAGCGTGGCAGCAAGGCGTGAAGCGTGACTGGTGACTCGTAGCTTATGAGGTGTCCTTCCTCATCCTTCATCCTTCTGCCTTCTGCCTTCAGTTCTCACCCTCTGGGGTGATGCTTGGCGTGAAGCTGCTTCAGCCGCTCGCGCGCGACGTGAGTGTAGATCTGGGTGGTGGAGATATCCGAATGGCCGAGCAGGAGCTGCACCACGCGCAGATCCGCCCCGTGGTTCAAGAGGTGCGTCGCGAACGCGTGACGCAGCGTGTGCGGGGAGATCGGCTTGCGCAAGCCCGCCCGCGCGGCATGGCGGCCCAGCAGGTGCCAGAACGCCTGGCGCGTCATGGCTGCGCCGCGCGCGGTGACGAACAGATCGTCGCTCCCGCGGCCGGAGAGCAACGCCGGCCGCGCTTCCTTGAGATAGCGCTTGATCCACACGAGCGCTTCTTCGCCCAGCGGTACGAGGCGCTCCTTTGAACCTTTGCCCATCACGCGCACCACGCCCATGTCCTGGCTCACCTGGGCGAGCTCGAGCGTCACCAGTTCCGACACGCGCAGCCCGCTCGCATAGAGCGTTTCCAGCATCGCCTTGTCGCGCAGCCCGAGCGGCTCGTCCACGTTCGGCGCTGCGAGCAGGTGCTCGACGTCTTCTTCGGTGAGACTCTTCGGCAGCCCGCGCGGCAGCTTCGGCGCGTCGATCTTGAGCGTGGGATCGGCCTTGATCCTGCCCTGCCGCAGGCAATAGCGGTAAAAGCGCTTGAGGCTGGAAAGCTGGCGGCTAGTGGTGGTCGCTTTGGCGCG
>JAHFRO010000103.1 GCA_023266245.1 Betaproteobacteria bacterium
AGTCGTGCCAGTCAGCATTTACGCTGACTGTTTGGCCGTAACTCTGTGTTCTCTGTGCTCTCTGTGGCTATTTACTGTTGGGGTTATCGGCGTATATCGGCGTGCATCTGCGGCTAAGTACTTTTTCGGGTGTCGTAGTGCTATAATTCGCCTCCGATTTCGCGCCCGTAGCTCAGTTGGATAGAGTACCTGGCTACGAACCAGGGGGTCGTGGGTTCGAATCCTGCCGGGCGCGCCAGATCCAAACAAAAAGGCCTGCGTTTCCGCAGGCCTTTTTTTCTTGTCTCGACGTGCATGAACAAGCGGCGTCGGAGTGACGTTTCGGGATAAAGAAAAAGTTACTCTGACCCCGTTAATTGTCACTTCTGCGCGGTGCGGATGCCGGCGGGGCCGCCGTTGACCTTTATCGCGCCGGTCTTCTTCAGCGCCTCGCCGTCAAAGCTCAGGACCTCCAGCTCCTTCTCGAGCATGCTCTGCACGAGAAGGGTCTTGCCGTCCCTGCTCCAGACCACACCCTGTTGCCAATGGCCGAGCTTGGCCTCGGTGACGAACGTGAGCTTCGTCCCGTTGATGCGAAAAACTTTGACCAATCCGAAGTCGTTGAAGGCCTGGTGCGACTTCGGCCGCGACGAGCCGTTCGGGATGGTCACCGCCGCGTGGGAGCCGTCGGGTGATATGGCTACGCCCTCTGGATACTGGCCGACGGAGATGGTGTCGACGATGCGCGGCGGGTTCATTTTGAGGTCGATGACGTTGATCACGTCGATGTCACCCTGATTCCCGCCTTGATTGACGAACACGGCTACATCGCCCTTAGAGCTGATATCGATGGCGTAGGGCCGTATTCCCCCGACCATGTAATGCTTGGTGTCTTCGACCTTGCTGCCGTCGACCGACAGCACCGAGATCCTGTGGTCGCCGTCGCGCGTGACGAGCGCCATCTTGCCGTCGGGACTGAAAGCGGCGTGGCTCGGCCCGGATTTCGCGTCGCCGAGTTGAATCTTGCCGGCGGCCGTAAGCGTTTTGCCTGAAATGGTGAAGATCGAAACAGTGCCCTCGGCGCGATTGGCGACGAGCGCCAGCGTGCCGGCGCGATTGATCGAGACCCCGGAGGCACCCATTCCGGCCTCCAGCGTCGCGATCACTGCCGGCGGCGACGCCTTGAGATCGATCACGGTGAGCTTGTTGTCGGGAACCGTCTTCTTGGGATCGGCGGGATCGATCTTCACCGGCGCTGCTACCAGCGCAAAACTCTCGTCGGGCGCGACCGCCACGTTCTGCGGCGGGCCAACCACACTCGATGGCGCCTTGACTTCGCCGACGACTTTCGGCGGCGACACACCGAGATCGACGATCGTGACCGTGTCCGCCGGCGGGTTCTGAACAATCTGGATGACGCCGTTGACATTGATGACCTTGTTGTCATTGGCCGATACCGCGAGCTGCGCCGCGGCGCTGAACGACAGGAGCGGTAAGGTGACGAGCGCGACCGCGAGCCCGGTCACCCGCGACATGCGAGCAAATGCCAAAGCGCCAGCGACCTTGCCCGGCACGATAGAGGCTGTACGGTTAAATATAATCATGATTACCCCCTTGTTGTAGTGAACTCGGACGTCTTTAGCACTACCGCGTGACGAGAGCAGCGCGGCTAGAGTTCAGTGGGCCTGTCCCGCAACGATGCGCATATCATATACTCTTATGTAAATATTATATGCTGCGCAGCAGCCCTATCAATTAGCGGACCTTCTAGACATACATGGAGGGGTTAAGGGCTCAGAGCCGAAATGCTCCGAAAGACGTATCGAATCACGATTCACGCCGTTCGGAGCATGAATCCTGCCGGGCGCGCCAATTCACACAAGGCTTGCGGAGACGCGGGCCTTTTTTGTTCTCGTGCCGGCCTGGTTGCGACGGATCAAGGGATGATCTACGATCAATCAAAAATAGGCGAACAGTAAATGGTGAACAGTGAACGGTAAAAACCAACCCCTTGCTCGATCGGACAAGAAGGAAATGAGGGCCGTGACGGATGCCAGGCGCGGCTACCCCGACCTTCACGAGCACCTGGAGGCGCTGAAGCAGCAGGGGCTGCTCCTCACCATCGACCGGCCGATCGACAAGGACGCCGAGCTGCATCCTCTGGTGCGCTGGCAGTACGTCGGCGGGATCGAGGAGCATGAGCGCAAGGCGTTCCTGTTCACCAACGTCATTGACGGTCGCGGCCGCAAATACAAATTTCCGGTCGTGGTCGGCGCGCTCGCCGCGAACCGCCAGGTCTACAGCATCGGCATGCGCGCGCCGGTCGAGCAGATCCAGGCGAAGTGGGACCACGCCATCGCCAACCCGATCCCGCCCCGCATCGTCGAGAAAGCCCCCTGCCAGGAAGTCGTCATCGAGGGCGCGGCGCTCCAGGGCGAGGGCAAGGGGCTCGACAGTCTGCCGATCCCGATCTCGACCCCGGGCTTCGACAGCGCGCCGACACTGACCGCGACCAACGTCATCACCCGCGATCCCGAGACCGGCGTGCAGAACCACGGCACCTACCGCGCCGGGCTCAAGGCGCCGGACCGGCTGGTAGTGCGCATGGCTACCCGCCTCGGCGGCGCCGGTGGCTATCGCCATTACCTCAAGCACCAGCAGCGCGGCGACAAGACGATGCCGTGCGCCATCGTGCTAGGCTGCCCGCCCTGCGTCGCGTTCATGGGGCCGCAGAAACTGCCGCTTGACGTGGATGAGATCGGGGTCGCCGGCGGGCTCGCCGGCGACCCGATCAACGTGGTGCGCGCACGCACGGTCGATCTCCTGATCCCGGCCGAGGCCGAGATCGTGATCGAGGGGCTCATCGACACCGAGTATCTCGAGCCCGAGGGGCCGTTCGGCGAATCGCACGGCCACGTCGCGCTCGAGGAATTCAACATGCCGATGCGGGTCACCGCGATCACCCATCGCCGAAACGCGATCGTCGCTTCCTACATCAGCCAGGTGACGCCGAGCGAGTCGAGCGCCATGAAGCGCGTCGCCTACGAGCCGTTGTTCCTCGCGCACCTGCGCAGCACGCTGGGTATCCGCGGGGTGAAGCGCGTCACGCTGCACGAGCGCATGACTGCGCTCCGGCGCGTCGTGCTGATTACGGTCGAGAAAGGCACGCCGCGCACCGAGATCTGGCGCGCGCTCTACGGCGCGACTTCGTTCAAGGCCGACTGCGGCAAGATCTGCATCGCCATTAACGAGGACATCGACCCGGACAACTCAGACGCGATCTTCTGGGCGCTCTCGTTCCGCATGAACCCGGCGAAGGACCTGCAGGTCCTGCCGTATCGCAGCCTGGGCCACGGGCCGGAGCGCGAGCAGGAAGACGTATACGAACAGGAGGAGGACTCCACGCTCCTTATGGACGCCACCATGAAACAGGAGCTGCCGCCGCTCGCGCTGCCGAAGCAGGAGTACATGGAGCGCGCGAAGAAGGTCTGGGAAGAGCTCGGGCTGCCCAGGCTGCGCCCGCAGTCGCCGTGGTTCGGTACCCCGCTCGGCGGCGACTGGCTGCCGCAATGGGACGAGGCGGCGAAGCGCGCGGTCGAAGGCCGCTATCTCGAGAGCGGCCGCATCAGCGAAAAGTTGCGGCGCAAGGGCCTCAAGCCCGAGACCCGGTTCCGGCCGGATGAGACGGACTAGTGTCCATCAACGATAGACGAGAGAAGAGAGGGGTAAACCTGCTCTTGCGCTTTTCGTTTCTCGCCTCGCCCATTTCCTGCCTTATTCCGCCTTGATGCCGGCGGCCTTTACCACCTTCTTCCACTTGGCGATTTCGTTCTTGATGATGGCGGCGAATTCCTCGGGCGAATTGCCGACGGCCTCGAGGCCTTCCCGTAGCAAGGCGTTCTTCACTTCCGGCAGGTGGACGATCTTCACCACCTCGGCGTGGAGCCGGGTGACGACGGGCCGCGGCGTCTTCGCCGGCGCGAGCGTCCCGACCCACGATGCGTGCTGGTAACCCGGCACGCCGGCTTCCGCGATGGTCGGAAACTCGGGGGCGGCGACCGAGCGCCTGGCGCTTGTCACCGCGAGCGCGCGGAGCTTCCCGGCGTGGATCTGCGGCAGTGCCGTTGAAATCGTCGCGAAATAGAGCTGTACCTGCCCGCCGAGCAGCGCAATCATCCCGGGCGCGCCCCCCTTGTACGGCACGTTGACCATCTGGGTGCCCGTCATGTGCATGAACAGCTCGGCCGCAAGGTGTGTGCTCGTGGCGATGCCGCTCGACCCGTAATTGAGCTGCCCGGGCTTCGACTTGGCGAGCGTGACGAGCTCCTGGACCGATTTCACCGGCACCGAGGGATGGACGACGAGAATGTGCGGCAGCGAGCAGAGTATCGTGATCGGCGCGAAATCGCGCACGGGATCGAACGGCAGCTTCTGGTGCAGGCTCGGGTTGATGGTGAAAGAGGCTGCCACAGCCAGCAGCGTGTAGCCGTCCGGGGCGGCCTTCGCCACCATGTCGGTTCCGTTGAGGCTGCCCGCGCCCGGACGGTTGTCCACCACCATGGACTGGTTGAGCGAGTCGCTCAACCGCTGCGCCACGATGCGCGCGGCCAGGTCGGTGGATCCGCCCGCGCTTTGCGGAACGATGAGGCGGATGGGCTTGGTGGGGTAGGCCTGCGCAGCGGCGGTGCCTGCATGAAGGAACGGCGCGGCCATCAACACGGCCACCGCGAGGCCGCAGGCTGCACCGAACGCGGTTCCCGGATGCCTGACAACAAACCTCAATGTTTCTCCTCCTCGTTGCTCGTGCTTTTCGACCGTTTTACCGCACTTGCCTCGCCGGCGCGCCGCTTACTCGGAGTCGTAGCCGGGCAGCACGCGCGCGTCGATCACGCACACCCCGCCCGTGCGCACCGCCTCGATGCCCTGTTCGATCGCCGGCTGGAGGTCGGCCATGCGCGTGACCGGACCGATCGCGACCGCGCCCTGGGCGCGCGCGATGGCCGCGAGATCGATGTCGGGATCGCCGATGCGCTGGCCGATCCACCGGTTCTCCGCCGGCCGCCCGCGCGCGACGGCGACCCGCTCCTGGTGCAGCTCGTCGTTGAAGTACGAACAGTTGTTGCAGAGGATCATCAGGCACGGGATCTTGTAGTGCGCGGCGGTCCAGACCACGGTGTTGCCCATGAGGAAATCGCCGTCGCCGAGCAGCCCGATCGGAACGCGGCCGCTGTCCTTGAGCGCGAGCGCCGCGCCGACCGTTATCCCCGGGCCGGAGCCCACGCCGGCTCCGCCGTCGTAGCCGATGTAATCAAGCGGGTGCCGGAAGTGCGTATAGGCGCCGTTCCAGCCGAGCGGCAGCCGCGTGTAGCAGATGTCGATGCCACGGGTGGCGGCGTTGAGCACATCGGCTACGCCGCGCAGCGTTACGACATCTGCGGGTGCGGCAGGTAATTTTGCCGCCGCCGCGCCCGGCACGCTTGCCGCGCGCACTTTCACCGCTTCCATCAGCAGCGGCACCGCGGCGTCCGGCTCGCACATCAGGTACACGTCCACCGGCGGCAGGCCCTGGTAATCCATGCTCCATCCGCGGTGGCTGTGCGCGTCGCAGGAGATCTGGATAATCTTCGCCGTCACCGGTTTTGCGCCGTAGGCCTGCTTGAGCGTGCCGGCGAGGTCGAGCCAGTCGAGCGACAGGATCACGTCGGCCCCGGCGAGGAGCTTCTGCGCCTCGGGGCCGAGCCTGTTTGCGGGCGGCGCGGCGTGCAGGCGGTGGTCGGTCGGGAACGCCGCGGCGAGCTTGATATGGGTGAGCACGCGTATATTCAGCTTCTCGGCCAGCGCCACGCGCGCGTTCCAGCTCTCGACGCTGCGCGAGCAGCGCCCGGCCAGCATCACCGGGTTCTTCGCGCCGGAGAGTGCGTGCGCCGCGGCGGCGACCAACTCGGGCGCCGGCCGCACCGCCTGCGGCGCGACATAGCGCGTCACGTCCGGCAGCGCCGGCAGCGGCCCGATTTTGCTCTCCTGTATCGTGCAGTCGAGGTTCACGTATACCGGCCCGCGCGGGGCGGTCTGCGCGATCTGCGCCGCGCGCAGCAGCGCCTCCATCGCCGCCACCACCGATCCCGGCTGGTTGTCCCACTTGGTGTAGTTGCGGATGAGCGCGCCCTGGTCGGAGCAGGTGTGGATCCAGTCGATCCAGGGACGGCGCTTCACGGCGTCCCACGGGCCGGTCGCACCCAGGATCAGCACCGGCGAGCGGTCGCACCAGGCGTTGAAAATCGGCATGGTGGCGTGCATCAGGCCGACGTTGGAGTGCAGCGCGGAGGCCATCATGCGCCCGGAGGCTTTCCAGTAGCCGTGCGCGATGGTCACCGCGTTCTCGTCGTGCAGCGAAAGCAGCATCTGCGGCGCGCGGTTGCCGAGGTAATTGACGATGCTGTCGTGCAAACCGCGGTAGCTTGCGCCCGGGTTGAGCGCGATATAGGGGAGATCGAGACTGCGCAGCACCGCGGCGATCGCGTCGCTGCCCCAGAATTCCGTGCCTTCCGGCGCGGGTACGGGGGCCTCGTGCACGATGGGGCCGGAGAGGCTTTCTTTGACGTTCATCGCTGCTCCTGATGGTGGTGGACAGGCCGCTTGCCGCGGGGTGTCGCAATCCGGGTCACCCGTTTCCCGCGCGCGGGACCGCGTGCTCCGGGAAAATCGTCGCCGACTATTATAAGGGAAGCCCAGTTCGCCGTGATCGCAGCTCCTCGACGAATGCTGCGTTCGTGCCAGTCTTCTACGGATGCGCGCAACCTTGTTGCGATGGCTCAGGAGATGATCTACGATCAATTTGACTCGGAGGGACTCGGGACTCGGGACTAGAAGATGCAGAAGAAAAAGCTTTCGATCGCGATCGTAGGCGCGGGCATGGGCGGGCTGGCCGCCGCCGCGACCCTGCGGCGCATCGGGGCCGAGGTGCGCGTCTTTGAGCAGGCATTCCGGTTCACGCGCATCGGCGCGGGGATCCAGATGATGCCGAATTCGATGAAGGTGCTGCGCGGCATCGGCGTCGAGGAACGGCTGCGCCTTGTCGCCTTCGCTCCCTACTCGCATCTCAACCGGGTATGGGACACGGGTGAAGTCACCAACGAATTGCCCATGCCCGAAAGCCTCTACGGCGCGCCCTATCTATGCATGCACCGGGGCGATCTGCACGATGCGCTTGCTTCGGCGGTTCCGGCGGAGTTCATCCACCTCGGCAAGAAGCTCACCGGCCTCGAGCAGCGCGCGGGCCAGGTCACGCTCGCCTTTGACGACGGCACGCGCGAGCGGGCGGATGCCGTCATCGGCGCGGACGGCGTGCACTCGACGGTTCGCGAAATTCTGCTCGGGCCCGAAAAACCGATACACAAGGGGCGCGTCGCCTACCGCGCCGTGTTCCCGTCCGCGCTCATGGGCGGAAGGGATATCGGTCCTTCCCGAACCAAGTGGTGGGGGCCGGACCGCCACATCGTCATTTATTACACCAGCGCCCGCCGGAGCGAGATCTACTTCGTGACCAGCCTGCCCGAGCCCGTCGAATGGATGACGCGCGAGTCGTGGTCGGCGAAGGGCGACGTGAGGGAACTGCGCGCGGCGTATGAAGGTTTCCACCCCGAAGTGCGGGCGGTGCTCGAGGCGTGCCCGGACTGCCACAAGTGGGCGATACTCGAGCGCGAGCCGCTAGAGCGCTGGAGCGACGGGCGCGTCGTGCTCCTGGGCGACGCATGCCACCCGATGACGCCCTACATGGCGCAGGGGGCCGCGACGTCAATCGAGGATGCGGCGATACTGGCGCGCTGCCTGGGCGAGAGCGACGCGGACGAGATCGAGGCTGCCTTCAAGCGTTATGAAGAGTACCGCAAGCCCCGCACCTCGCGCATCCAGGCGATCTCCAGCGCCAACACCTGGATGCAGAAAGAAGAGGCCGACACCGCCTGGCTCTATGGTTATGATGCGTGGAACGTCCCGCTATCGGAACCTG
>JAHFRO010000104.1 GCA_023266245.1 Betaproteobacteria bacterium
ATAGCGCTGCACGATCACCCGCTCGTCCGTGAGCGGTATCGGTTCCAATGCTTCCAGAACCTCGACAGTGGTGTACGGCTCTCGCGCGCTCAGATCGATGCGCACGCCGCGCGAGCGCAGCGCAGCGGTCGGCTTGGGCCCGCGTACCACAACCACCGCGGACGCGAGCAATGCAAGCAGCGTTTCGGTCATGCCGAGCGCATCGGCAGTCTTGAACAACGCGTGCGTTCCAACGCCGGTCTGGAATATCGCGGCCTTGACGGCTTTCGCCTGCCACTCGCGTATCAGGGCCGCGATGTAGCGCGGATCGACGTCCGGAATCTCGGCGAGCGCAGGCGCCCGGACCGGCTTGCCGCCGCGCTTGGCGATCAACTCCGCTAGCTGCTCGCCGAGGCGGCTCTCAAGAATTGCGACAGTCTGGCCGTTCATGCGAAGTAGGCCCCCGAGGCGGGCGGCGCGGCGGGCTAGTCGATGCGCATTCCGGCGTCTTTCACGACTTTCGCCCACTGGGAGATTTCTGCTAGCACCATCGCGCGCAGCTCCTCGGGCGTGCTGCCGCTCGCCTCGACGCCCTGGGTCAGATACTTTTCCCGGACTTCGGCGGTCTCCAGCGCCTTGCGGAATTCGGCGTTCAGGAACGCTATGACCTCCTTCGGCGTCCTCGTCGGCGCATAAATTCCGAACATGGGTACCACTTGATAACCCCGTGCTCCGGATTCAGAAAGCGTCGGCGCGTCGGGCAGAGCGGCGACCCGTTTCGGGCTGGTGACGGCGAGCACGCGCAGCTTCCCCGCCTGGATCTGCCCCATAGCGGAAGCCGCGCTCATGAAGCCGATCTCGGTCTCGCCCGCGATCACCGCCGTCACGGACGGCGGGCCGCCTTTGTACGGCACATGCACGAGTTGCGTGCCGGTCGCCATCTTGAAAAGTTCCCCGCAGAGATGCGGTCCGGAGCCGTTCCCCGACGAGGAATACTTGATCTCATTGGGACGCGCCTTGGCGAGCGCGATCAGGTCCGCGACCGTTTTCACGGGAAGCGACGGGTGGGACACGAACACGTAGACGCCGTTGCCGAGAGTGGTGATCGGCGCGAAATCCTTCGTGATGTCGTACGCGAGCTTCGCGTAGAGGCTCACGCTCGACGTGAGCGCCGTGCTGACCCCCACGAACAGCGTGTAACCATCGGCGGGCGACCTGGCGGCAACTTCCGCGCCGAGATTGCCCCCGGCGCCGGGCCGGTTCTCCACGACGACGTTCTGGCCCAGGCTCGGCGTCATTTTTTGTGCAACCACGCGCGCGAGAAAATCGGCCGCGCCTCCGGCCGGATAGGCGTCGATGATGCGAATGGAACGATTAGGATAACTCTGCGCCGGTGCGAATCCGGTCGCGGCAAGCAGAATAATTCCGCATATGACAGCCGCTCCGGATTGCCAGCCGGAATGCGTTCTCATGCATCACCTCCACGGTCTGTGATGCTGAAACCGCTCGTTCCATTGGCACCGTTCAGGCAATTTGTATTCATCTTCTAATGCGTAGTATAGCCACCGTCGATGATGATGTCTTGCCCCATCAGGTAAGTTGCCGACGTCGACGCGAGGAAGAACGCAAGCTCAGCGATTTCCTCGGGCCGGCCGAAGCGATTGGCGCGGATGTAGGCAAGCCTTTCCTTGCCGAGCGCCGGCGTTTTTTCGATCAGCTCGGCGATGTGCCCGGTAAGGACGGGACCCGGGCTGATCGCGTTGACTATGATGTTGTCGGCCGCCAGTTCGTACGCCATCGCCTTGGCGAGGTAGATCAGTCCGGCCTTGGTCATGCCGTAAACGGCGCGGTCGTCATGCGTGACCGAGCCCATCTGGCTCGCGATGTGGATGATGCGTCCCCCGCCCTGCCGGCGCATGATCGGCAGCACCGCCTGGCTCGCGAAAAAAGGCGCCGCGAGATTCACGGCGACCGCCGCATTGAAATCGCTCCTGGAAAATTCGCCGAACTTCCTGCGCGCCCTGATTCCGGCGTTGTTGACTAGGATGTCGATGCGCCCGAATGATTTTCCCGCGCGTTCGATCATCGCCTCGGCCGCCCCTTCCACCGACAAATCGTAAACCGCGTGCTCTGCGCGCGCGCCCTCCCCCGCCAGCGCACGGCATTCTTCCGCCGCGTCCGCGAGCTGGCTCGCGGTGCCCTCCGCAACCAGCAACAGACTCGCGCCCTCCTGCGCAAAGCGCCGCGCGATCGCCCTGCCGATTCCCGCCGGCGCCGATGCGCCTGTCACGATTGCAACTTTCCCCGACAGTGCTTTCATGATCTGCCACCCAGATTGTCAGTATATTAACGGTGTATGAAGGCAATGGAAACGACCAGGGCGATGGCGCCGCGTCGGGCGTATCTAGTGGAGATCGAGACGGGGCGGTTGGCGTGCCCGAGAACTTGCAGCGATCAAGACGGCCCAGTAGCAGGTGAAACGCTGGAGCGCGGTATCATTCCGTCTTGACTGCAAAACCGGACTGAGGGGAATACCATGAATAGGGTTCGCGTACTGATAGTCACGGTGGCCGCAGCGGTCCTGCTGTCAGTTGCCGTTGCAAATGACGCCGCCGCGCAAAAGTGGCCCAATAGGACGGTGCGCATCGTGGCGCCGTTCGCGCCGGGCGGCGGCACCGATCTCTTCGCGCGCATCCTCGCGCAGCGATTCACCGAGGTGTATGGGCAGCAATTCATCGTCGAGAACCGCCCCGGGGCGGGATCGACGATGGGCACTGAGTTTGTCGCGAGATCGCCCGCCGACGGCTACACGTACCTGATGGCTTCGGCCTCGTTCTCGTTCAACCCGGGCCTGTACCCAAAGCTGCGCTACGATTCGGTCAAGGATTTCGTCGCGGTGTCGCAAGTCGTGACAGTCCCGCACGTGATCGTCGTGCTGCCGTCGTTTCCGGCGAAGAACTTGCAGGACCTCGTCAGGATTGCGCGGGCGAGACCCGGCGAAGTGCTCTACGCGTCCTCGGGCCCGGGCAGTGCGATGCACCTGGCCGGCGCGCTGTTCGGCGTGGTCACCAAGACTCAGCTCACCCATGTGCCGTACAAGGGCGGCCCTGCGGCGGCGACGGCCGTGATGAGCGGCGAAGCGATGACGGCGTTCAATACCATCGAAACCGTACTGCCGCTGATCCACGCGAAAAGATTGCGCGTGCTCGCGGTATCGACGCGCGAGCGCTCGCCGGCGCTGCCGGACGTGCCGACCGCGATGGAAGCGGGAGTCAAGGACTACGAAGCGATCGGCTGGTTCGGCCTGCTCGCGCCGGCAGGCACGCCGCCCGCGATCGTCGAGCAGCTGAGCGCGGAGATTGCCAAGATGATGGCGACCCCGGCCATGCGCGAGCGCGCCGCGCAAGAAGGCGCAACGCCCGTCGGCAATACGCCGGCCCAGTTCGACCGCTTCGTGCGCGACGAGCTTGCCAAGTGGACCCGCATCATCCAGCAGGCGGGAATAAGATTGGAGTAGAACTGAGGATTCAGGATTAGGGCCAAAAAGCTTTTTCCCCCTCTCCCGCCCTCCCGCTCTCCCGGATCTTCCTCACAGGAGCTGTTACGCAATGGGTCAGCAGATCGAAAAACTGGCGCAGTTCGTCGCGAAGACGCAACTCGCGGATATTCCCGCGTCCGTGCAGCGGCACGCGAAGATGGTGCTGCTCGATACGCTCGGCGTCATCCTCGCCGGCGCGGAGCGCCCCGAGGTGCGCGAGCTGCGGGAGCGCCTGGCGCCCACTGCCGGCACGGGCGCCACGGTATACGCGCGCGGCTGGCCGGTCAATGATCCGCGCACTGCGGCGCTCCTGAACGGCATTGCCGGCCGCGCGATCGAGCTCTGCGAAGGCCAGCGCCTGGTTTCGGGACAGGCGGCGATGCAGGTTCTGCCGGGCGTCCTGGCGCTCGGCGAGAACGCGGAACGAACGGGCCGCGAGATGCTGGCCGCTTTCATCCTCGGTTACGATGTCGCCGGGCGGCTCTGCACCGCATTCAAGCCCCGGCCGCTCGCCCACCAGAACGGACAGGCTTCGCTGCTCGCCGCAGCGGCAGCGTGTGCCCGGCTGCGCGGCCTCGACGCGGCGGGAATCAGCCGCGCCATGCGTATTTCGACGACGCTCGTGCTGACACCGAGCTACAACAACGCGGTGGCGGGTGCAACAACGCTCAACGTCGCCGGAGGAATGAGCGGCTTCGCCGGCGCGCTCGCGCCGGACCTCGTGCTCGCCGGATTCGAGGCGCAGGAAGATGCAATCGAGGAAGCGCTCGCCAACCTCGTGGGCGACGGCTTTAGGCCCGAGGGCCTGCTGGATGAGCTGGGCACGACGTGGCACATCACCCGCAACTGGTTCCGCCTCTACGCCTGCTGCAATCCGATCCACCCGGCGCTCGATTGCCTGCAGGAAACGCTCAAGAAGCTGCGCCCGAGGCCCGAAGACGTCGAGCGCATCGATGTCGCGACGTACAAGTTCGCTGCGGTCATGCGCAACCCGGATCCGCCGAACTACTTCGCCTCCAAGTACTCGTTTCCCCATGCGGCAGCGGCCATGATAGTGAACGGACATGCGGGGTATTCATCGCTCAACGACGAAGCCGTGCACAATCCCGCCATCGCCGCGCTGCGCCATCGCGTGCACATGACGGAAGACCCGGCGATGAGCGCCGTCGCCCCGCGCCTGCGGCCGGCGTGCTTGACGCTGACGCTGAAGGACGGCCGTCAAGCCACGCACGAATGCGAGAGCCACCGCGGCGACTTCAACCGGCCGTTCGAAGAGTCGGAGCTGCGCGAAAAATTCCGCGAGCTGGCAGGTTTCGTCCTGACCCCGGAAGGCGTGAAGGAAGTCGAACAGGCCGTCGATCGCTGCGAGCAATGGCAGAGCGTCTGCGAGCTGACCGACCGGTTGCGCCGGCACGGCAAATCCTGACCTGAGGAGAATACGCATGCTCGATCTGGTGATCCGCAGTGATCGCGTGGTGACGCCGGCAGGCGTCGGCGCCTGTGACGTGGCGATCCAAGGTGACAAGATCGTCGCCGTCGCGAATGCCGGCACGTTCGGCGCCGACCGGACGAAGCGGCTGATCGACGCCACCGGCAAGATCGTCATGCCGGGCGGCATCGATCCGCACGTGCACCTGAAATGGTACACGCCGCATCCTGACGGCAGCGTTACTTATACGGATCCGCCGTCAGTGGTGAGCCGCGCCGCGCTCCATGGCGGCACCACAACAATGATCGATTTCGCGCGCTGGACACACGGCAACACGATCCAGCAGGCGATCGAGCGCCGGCACGAGGACTGGACCGGCCAGTGCCATTGCGACTACAGCTTTCACGTGATGGTCGAAGGGCGGCTCCCGCCCGAGATCTTCGACCAGCTCGGCGAAGCGCTGCGTTCGGGCTACCCGACGGTCAAGATCTTCACGACCGACATCACGCCGAGCCGGCGCGGCCGGATGGTCGATTTCGGCGACATCTGGGAAGTTTTCAAGGTCGTCGCCCAGGAGCGCGGCATGTGCGTGATGCACGGCGAGGACAACGATATTGTGATGCATATGTACGAGAAGTTGATCCGCGAGGGCCGCGCGGGCTTCGAGAACATGGCGGAAGTGCACAACGCGATGTCCGAGGACCTCTCCTTCCGGCGCGTGCTGGGGCTCGCGAAGAACGTGCCGGGCATCGTGCTCTACTTCATGCACGTCAGCGCGGCTTTCGGCGTCGAGGCCATCCGCGAGGCGCGCGCGCGCGGCATGCCGGTGTACGGCGAGACGCTGCACCAGTATCTGATGTACACGGCCGACGATTACAAGCGTCCCAACGGCCAGATGTATCACACGTATCCGTCGCTCAAGGCGCAGGCCGACCAGAACGCGCTGTGGGCGGGCACGGTCGACAACACGATCCATACGGTCGCCACGGACGAGGTCTGCTGCTCGCTCAAAGTGAAGACGATGGGCAAGCGCATTGACGACACGACTGGTGGCAACGTCGGCGTCGAGCCGCGCGTTTCGCTCATGTACACCGAGATGGTGGGACGGCGCGGCTACTCGCTCGAAAAGTTCGTCGCTCTGGTCTCGACGAATGCCGCAAAGATCATGGGCCTGTATCCGCGCAAGGGCGCGCTCGCGCACGGGGCCGACGCGGACATCACGGTTCTCGACCCGGCGAAGCGCACGACGATCCGCAAGGAGATGCTGCACGAATCCGATTACACGCCGTGGGAAGGTCACGAGGTGCACGCGTGGCCTTCGCTCACCGTGCTGCGCGGCAAAGTCGTGGTCGACAACGGCAAGTTCTCGGGCGATCTCAAGGACGGGCAGTACCTGTTCCGCAGGATTTCCGACGAGACTCGCAGCGGCGCGATGCTGTGAACGCAGCCGACGTTCGAGTCCGCGATTTTCTCGCCGACAGCCTCGCGTTGTGGCGAGTCGCGGGCAAGGTCGAAGCCGGCGACTCGCCGACCGTCGCCGTCGTTCGCGCCGACGCGGGCACTATCGTCTGGATCGAGCGACCGTCGGGAGAGGGGCTGCCGTTGCGCTGGCTCGTGCGCTGGCGCGGCGCCGGCGAAGCGCCCGGCGCCCCGCGCGAGCAACACCCGCGCGCATGCGCCTCGCTCGTGGGCATGTTGAACACCGTGCGGGGCGCGCTCGGCGTGGATCGCGGCGCCGCGGTGCGGATCGCGCCGGCGCCGGCCGACGCATGATCCCGGTCTCGGTCATCACCGGGTTCCTCGGCAGTGGCAAGACGACGCTGCTTGGGCGCCTGCTACGCGATCCCGGCATGAGCCGCACGGCGGTCATCATCAACGAGTTCGGTGCGATCGGGCTCGACCACGATCTGATCGAGGTGAGCGATGAGAGCGTCGTGCAGCTATCGAACGGCTGCCTGTGCTGCAACGTGCGGAGCGATCTCGTGCTCACGCTCGGCGACCTCGCGGCGCGGCGCGAGGCAGGCACCGTGCCGCCGTTCGAACGCGTTGTCGTCGAGACGACGGGCCTCGCTGATCCCGCTCCCATCCTGCACGCGCTGATGACCGACCGCAATCTCTGCGAGATTTATGCGCTGGATGGTGTCGTCACGACGATCGATGCGGTTGCCGGGCTGTCCACGCTCGAATCCCACGCCGAATCGCTGCGCCAGGCCGCGGTTGCCGACCGCATCGTGCTCACCAAGACCGATATGCCGGGCGCACAGGCGGACGCCATCAACGAAAAGCTCGCGGTAATCAATCCCGGCGCGCCGGTGCTGCCGATCGTGCGCGGCGCAATTGCGCCGTCAGCGTTGTTCGATTCTGGGTTGTATAACGCCGGGGCCAGGCATCCCGACGTCCAGACCTGGCTTGCTCATGAAGCCGTCGCCGCCGCAGGCGGTCACGCCCGCCACCATCACAAGGAAGACATCACGTCTTTCTGCGTGATACGCAACGAACCCGTGCGCGCGGTGACGCTCGCACTGCTGCTATCCGCGCTGGCGGAAAATTGCGGTGTCGATCTCCTGCGAATGAAAGGTATCGTGCGAGTTGCGGAAGAGCCCGATCGCCCGGCGGTGATCCACGGCGTGCAGCACGTTTACCATACGCCGGTCTGGCTAGAGCGCTGGCCGTCGGACGACCGGCGCACGCGCATGGTTTTCATCGGGTGCAACATCCGCGAGTCGTGGGTGCGCGGTTTGCTCGACCTGCTCGATGCCGAAGTCGCGGAAGAAACGGCGCGCCAGTCTATTCCGCGCGCGGCGTGCGCGCAGTGACCGGCCGCGTCAGGAATTCGAAATCGCAGCCGCGGTCGGCCTGCTGCACGGTCTCCAGGAACAGCTTGCGGTAGCCGCGTTCGTCCCCTGCGCGTGCCTTCGGCGCTTTCCATTTCTTGCGCCGCGCCGCGAGTTCGGCATCGGACACCAGCAATTCAAGCCTGCGCTTGGCGACAT
>JAHFRO010000105.1 GCA_023266245.1 Betaproteobacteria bacterium
ACCGTGGCGATGATGGGGAGTTTGGCGGTGGCGGCGATTGCCGCAACCGCGCTGTCGCTATTTGATAGTCTGGATGCCACCGTGATGATTCTGATTTGGAATCTTGGCGCCGCGGCACTGCTGGTCGGGCTTGGAAGCGTTTTCGGGAAAAGAATGTTTTCCTGGGTGGCGCCGCGGTAACCATCTCTGCGGGTTTCATGCGAGCCGCGCCGCGTTCACAGCGTTGTTTGGCCTCGGTTAGCGATCTGGTTCCACGTCTTTCCATGATCCTTCGAAACATACACATTGCGCTCAAAGGTGGCGATCGCAAATTCGCTGCGGTCGACGGGGTTCTGGGCGATGTAAGCCACGGCATCCTGTGTTAGTGGAGGAAGAATGACGTTAGTCTTTTTCCCGCTGCTCCAGTCCAGGCGGGTCAAGGCCGGCTTGCCGCTGTAGCTGCTGAACCAGAGCTGCTTGCCGTCCAGATCGAAAAACGCGGCAAGGGTTTGCTCACCGCTTGCCAAGTGCTTAAAGTTGTCGCCGCCGTCAGTTGAGATATATAGTCCAGTCTTGGTTCCCACGGCGACGATTTTGTTGTTTGAGGGATGCACGGCGAGATTAAAAGGCTCGCCTTCCAGTCCCCTGCTTTCTGCGCGCTTCCATGCAAAGCCGTCATTGACGGTGGAATAGATGCCGGGCTTGCTCATGCGTGAGTTTGGCAGGTGGGTAAATACATAGACCGCGTTGGTGCCATAGCTGGTGGCAAGCAGGTGAAAATCGGCCTCGCCTTCCAGCCCGAGCTTGTCCCAAGTTCGTCCTCCGTCCCGGCTCTTGAGCAATCCGAACGGATTGATGAGGCCCGTGTCTTGCGCCGGGTGTCCGCTGCTGTAGAAAAATTGCCGGGTGGCGGAAAAGCCCATGTAGTCGTGCTCGGGGCCGGATGCTTTGGACCAGCGGCCCTCACTGTAGATAGCTAGTCCGTTATGGCTTGGAATAAATAGTTGCTTGCCGTCGGCGCTGTAAGCGAGACCGTGAATGTGATGGAGAGTGACTGATTGCGCATCCGCGCGAGGCAGCAAAAGCAAATTTAAAAAAAAAGTGAACACGGCTGCTACAACGATCGTTGTCGTGATGCGCATCATTTCCTCCGTTGTCGATTACCCATTACCCGCGTTTGGGGCGGGTGCCGGTGTATGCAATCGCGTTACCGGGTGTACTTCGGCCAGAATTCATCGGGTATGGCCTCAGATCGGGTGCGGATCAAAAAAAACTTTTCGACCGGGACAACAGCGACGATTCCATCGCCGGGCACGCCGGTATGAGCGGCATCCATAATCGCTGCCGTTATCGTTTCCACCTTGCCTTTCCTGGTAAAGATTTCAAGCCTGACTTCCTCGATCATCCAGTCGCGCGCGAAGAAGTCGTGATATTCGCCGTATCCTTTCACCTTAGAAACGTTAATGCGCTCGACACCCATGCCCTGAAGCTTCTTTTCGACTTCCTCTAACTTGTCACGTCGGATGATGGCAACAATTTGTTTGATGTCCATGGTACCCTCCTCGGTAGCTTCTCTTTAAATCTAGCCGCATGAATTGCTAACACCATTGGATCACGGATTTTTTCGACCGTGCGATAACGCCGGCAGAGCGCGGCGACGCATCAGCAGATAGGCGGCCGGCATCACCAGCATCGACAGCAAGGGGGCGGTGATCATGCCGCCGACCATGGGTGCGGCGATGCGCCGCATCACTTCCGACCCGGTTCCGGAGCCGAACATGATGGGCAGCAGGCCCGCAATGATGACCGCCACCGTCATTGCAATCGGCCGCACCCTCAGCGCCGCTCCTTCGAGGATCCCCTGAGCGAGTTCCTCCCCATTGTTAAGGCGCCCCTTGGCCGCACGGGCGGCCACCGCCTGATCCACGTAGACCAGCATCACCACGCCGATCTCCACCGCCACGCCCGCCAGCGCGATGAAGCCTACCGCGGAGGCGATCGACATGTTGTAGCCCAGCAGAAACATCAGCCAAAAACCGCCCACGAGCGCGAAAGGCAGCGTAGCCATGATCAGCAACGCTTCATCGAAGCGTCGAAACGTGAGATAAAGCAGGACGAAGATAATCAGCAGCGTTGCCGGCACGACGATCTTGAGCTTGGCGGTGGCTCGTTCCAGGAATTCGAATTGGCCCGACCATGAAATGGAGTAGCCGGCCGGGAGCTTGATTTCGTTCGCGACCGCCCGCTGCATATCGCGCACCGCGGAACTGAGATCGCGCCCTAGGATGTCGACGTACACCCAGCCCGACAGCCGGGCATTCTCGCTCTTTAGCATCGGCGGGCCGTCGGTGATGCGAATGGCCGCCATATCGCCGAGACGGATCTGCGCGCCGCGCTCGGTGAGCACCGGGAGGTCACGGATTTTCTCGACCGAGTCGCGCACTTCGCGCGGATAGCGCACGTTGATGGGGAAGCGCTGCAGCCCCTCGACCGTCTCGCCGATGTTGTCGCCGCCAATCGCCGCCGAGACGATGCTCTGCACGTCGGCGATATTCAGCCCATAGCGCGCCGCCGCGTCACGGTGGATGTTCACGTCGATGTAGCGCCCGCCGGACAGGCGTTCGGCGAACACGGAGGTCACCCCCGGCACCGGCTTCAACACGCGCTCGATTTCCGCCGCGATTCGGTCGACCTCCTGCAGGTTCGTGCCCGCCACCTTCACGCCTACTGGGCTCTTGATGCCGGTGGCCAGCATGTCGATGCGATTGCGGATCGGCGGCACCCAGATGTTCGCCAGCCCCGGTACTTTGACGATGCGATCGAGTTCTTCCACCAGCTTGTCGGGCGTCATGCCGGGTCGCCACTGGTCGGGCGGCTTGAACTGGATGGTCGTCTCGAACATTTCCATCGGCGCCGGATCGGTCGCGGTTTCGGCGCGTCCTGCCTTGCCGAAGACGCTCGCCACTTCGGGCACGGTCTTGATCAGCCGGTCAGTCTGCTGCAACAGCTCGGACGCCTTGCCGGCGGAGAGGCCCGGCAAGGCGGACGGCATGTAGAGCAAATCGCCTTCGTCGAGCGGCGGCATGAACTCGCCGCCGAGCTTGACGGCCGGGTAGATCGTCGCCACCGCGAGCAGCAGGGCGACACCAAGCGTCGCCTTTGGAAAACGCAGCACATAGTTCACCAACGGTCGATACAGTGCGATCAGTCCGCGGTTGAGCGGATTCTTTTGCTCCTCCGGGATGTGGCCTCGGATCAGATAACCCATCAGCACCGGAATAAGCGTTACCGCCAGTCCAGCCGCAGCCGCCATTGCATAGGTCTTGGTGAACGCGAGCGGCGAGAACAGCCGTCCTTCCTGCGCTTCGAGCGTGAAAACCGGAATGAAGGAGAACGTGATGATCAGCAGCGAGAAGAACAGCGCCGGTCCCACCTCGACGGCGGCCTCGCCGATCACGTGCCACTGCGCATCACCCTCGAGGGATGCGCCGGGAGAGGTGTGTTTCCAGCGCTCGATGTGCTTGTGCGCGTTCTCGATCATCATCATTGCGGGAGGCACCATCGCGCCGATAGCGATTGCGATTCCGCCAAGCGACATGATGTTGGCGTTCACCCCTTGGTAGTACATCACGATAAACGCCATAAGAATGCCCAGAGGCGCGGAGACAATCGCGACGAAGGCCGACCGCAGATGAAAAAGGAACACCACACAGGCGAGCGCCACGACAATGAGCTCCTCTGTGAGCTTCTGTTGGAGGTTCGCGACGGCGCGCTTGATGAGGCTGGAACGATCGTAGGTGGGGACGATCTCGACACCCGGCGGCAAGCTCGATTTCAGCTTCTCGAGTTTCGCCTTGACGGCATCGATCGTCTCGAGCGCGTTCTTGCCCGAGCGCATCACAATCACGCCGCCCGCCACTTCGCCTTCACCGTCGAGCTCGGCGATGCCTCGCCGCATCTCCGGGCCGACCTGCATGCGCGCGACGTCGCCCAGCCGCACGGATATTCCCGCCTCGGTGGTCATCAGCGGAATCTTGCGGAAATCATCCAGCGATTGCAGATAGCCGCTCGCGCGCACCATGTACTCGGCCTCGCCCAGTTCCAGCACCGAGCCGCCGGTTTCCTGGTTGGCGCGCTGCACCGCTTCCATGACTTTCATATGCGGGATGTTGAACGCCCGCATCCGGCCGGGATCGAGCACGATCTGGTACTGGCGCACCATGCCGCCCACGCTCGCCACCTCGGAGACGTTGGGCACCGTCTTCAACTCATACTTGAGGAACCAGTCCTGCAATGCACGCAGTTGCGACAGGTCCATCTTGCCGCTCCTGTCGATGAGCGCGTATTCGTAGACCCAGCCGACGCCGGTCGCATCGGGCCCCAGCGACGTCTTCGCCTGCGGCGGAAGCCGCGACTGCACCTGGTTCAGGTATTCGAGCACGCGCGAACGCGCCCAGTACGGATCGGTGCCATCCTCGAACAAGATGTAGACGAACGAATCGCCGAACATCGAGAAGCCGCGCACCGTCTTCCCGCCCGGCACCGACAGCATGGTAGTGGCGAGGGGATAAGTCACTTGGTTCTCGACGATCTGCGGCGCCTGCCCCGGGTACATGGTGCGGATGATGACTTGCACATCAGAGAGGTCGGGGATGGCGTCGAGCGGCGTCCTGAACATCGCCCACACCCCCCAGGCGGAGACCATCAAGGTCGCCAGCAGCACGAGGAAGCGGTTGGCGATCGACCAGCGGATGAGTTTGGCGATCATTTCTTCATTCCCTTTATGGCGCCCTTCATCGCCCCGTCTGCGCCGGGCTGCATCGCGTTCTTCGAGGCTGGCTGCGGGGTTGGCTCTGACTTGGGCGCGGCTGCGACTAGGGTGATGGTTGTCAGCTCAAACTGCCCGTTTTTGGTTGGTCGAAACTCGAACGATACGGTATCGCCCACCGCGATGTTTTTCGGCAGGCCCGTGGCAGGAATGCGAAAGGCCATGGTCATCGCGCCCCATTGCAGGAATGGGCCCGTGTGCAGTGAAGGAATGGGTCCATGCGAAAGCGTGATCTCATCTTTGCCGATGCTCTCGACCTTGCCTTCACCACGATGCGCCGGGCTACTTGCCTCCAAGGCCAGTGCGCCCTCCATGCGTGTGGTGGTGGCTTTCAAACTTGCTTCGGAATCGACGAGGAACTGGCCCGAGACCACCACTTTCTGGCCGGCTTCAAGTCCCTTGCGGATTTCGGTTTGGCCGTTGGCTTCGATCCCGATCTCGACATCGACCGGCGCGAACTTACCGTCACCCTGCGTGACAATGACGACGCTGCGTTTGCCGGTCTGGATGACTGCCTCGGTTGGCACCAGCAACACGTCCTTGCGGGCGCCGGGCGCGAAGTTGACGGTCGCGAACATGCCCGGCTTGAGCTGACCGCCGGGATTGGCGAGCTCAACACGCGCCTTGAGCGTGCGCGTTGCGGGGTTGACTTCTGGCAGGATGGCGCTCACTCGTCCTTTGAACACGGTGCCGGGCAGAGCAGGCGTGCGGGCTTCGACCCGATTGCCTGGTCGTACTTCGCTGGCTTGGCTTTCACGGACTTCCGCGTTCACCCAGACGGTGCCGAGTCCGTTGATCCGAAATAGCGGCGCCCCTGCCATCACCGTCATGCCCTCGCGCGCGCCGAGTTCCGCGACCACGCCGCCGATGGGTGCGACCACGGTCAGGCGTGGATGGACTTTGCCGGTGGTTTCAACCGTTCGGATTTGCTCTTCGGTCATACCGGCGAGCCGCATGCGTTGACGGGCCCCATCCACCAGTGCTTCCAGCCGGGTGCCGGCCATGCGCCGCACGGAGAGGTACTCTTCCTGCGCCGCGACCCAATCGGGTGCATAGAGTTCGGCCAGGGGCTGTCCCGTGCGCACCGGATCGAGCGGTGCGCGGACGTAAAGTTTTTCGACGAAGCCGTTGCTGCGTGCTTGCACGACGGCGACATCGCGTTCGTTGTACGCGACGTTGCCCACGGCTTCAACTGCCGGAGCGAGAGTGCCCTTCGTAACCTCGGCGGTGCGCACGCCCAGGTTCTGCTGCATGCGCGAACTGACGGTCACCTTGCCTTCGTCGCCTTCCGCGCCGGCATAGACCGGCACCAGCTGCATGTCCATGAAGGGCGATTTGCCCGGCTTGTCGAATTTCTGGCCGGGCACCATCGGGTCGTGCCAGTACAACACCTTTTTGTCGCCTGCCTGCTGCGAGGTTCCGGTTCCCGACTCTGCGGTTCCGGAAACCGGGCTCGCCATCTTCATGCCCTGGTTCATGCCGGCCGTATAGAGTCCGTAACCGCCCGCACCAACGATGCCCACGGCAGCGAGCCCGAGTATGAGGTTTCTGGTCTTCATTTCGATTCCTTAGTCGGGGTTGTTGTCGAGGGAAGACTCGTATGGGTCGTCCCGGAACCCTCCGGGAAGAGGAAGTTCAGTTGCGCCCACATCCGTGCGGTATCCATTTGCAGCTGCACGGCCTGCATGCGCACGTCGATCTCGTTGCGGCGCGCCAGCAACAGATCGGTCAGGCTCGCCTTGCCGCCCACGTAGGCGGCGAGCGCAGCCTGGGTGCGCTCCCTGGCGAGCGGGATGAGTTCACGCTCGTAGCGTGCGAGGCGTTCGCGGCCGTTCTCCCATTCGGTGACCATCGCGCGCACTTCGCCAATTTGCGCGCGCAGCGCTTCCTCGCGCTGCTTCTTGGCCTGCTCGGCCATCGCAAGCTTGGACGCGAGCTCCCGATCCTGGCGGTTCTTCTGGTCCCACTGTAAAGGAATCGAAACGCCGACCGACACCATATTCGAGAAGTCGGGCCCGCGCTGCTGGTACGCCACTTCGACGCTCCAGTCCGATTTCTTGTTGGCCTGGGCGAGCTTGACTTCAGTCGAAGCGATTTCTTCCTGTTTCGAGAGGAGAGCGATCTGCGGGGAACGAGCGAGCTCGGCATCGAGCGCGCCCGTATCCAACCGGATCGATTCGATCGCGGGTTTGCCCGCCAGCGGCGCGTCGGCGCCATCGCCCACCCAGCGGGCCAAGCTGGTCTTGGCGGTGCGGATGCGGCGGTTGAATTCGCTCGCCCGGTCCTCAAGCCCGGCCAGAGCGCTGTGCGCCGCGAAGACGTCGGCCTGATTGCCGCGCCCGGCGCGGTAGGCGCCTTCGGCGGCAACGATTTCGAGATTAACCTGCTTGGCCTGCTCGGCAATCACCGCCGCCATGGCTTCCGCGTAGTAGCGGTCGAGCCAGGCGAGCGCGGTGTCGCGCTGAATCGCGGCGACCGCGGCGGTTTTCTCGGCGATGGACTTCTCGGCCTCGCGCTCGAATCGCCGGGCGCGCAGCTGCAGCTTTTCCTCGCGCGTGAGTTCCTGCATGATGCCGATGCGGCGCATCGTCATGAAATCACGTGTAACACTAAAGCGGTCAGCCGTATCGACCGGCAAGTTGTCTATCCCGAATTTCAGCATAGGGTCGGGTAGCTGGCCGGCGGCGACTGCCATTTCTCTGGATGCGGTGACCGATGCGTCTTGCGCGGCGAGTTGCCGCGAGCGCTCGACGGCGATGCGCTGCGCCTCGGACAGGCTGAGGGGTGCGTCGGCTGCGTGAGCAAATGCACCGAGTGCGAGCACGCTCCAAACCAGCGCCCGAATTAGCCGATGAGCCGCAACTCGACAAATAACGCTCCCCCGCATGGGAGCATGGAAACAAAATGACATGAGACCTCCACGAGTAAAACAAACCGCGCCGCGGATGCGGCGGGTTTGACTACGCGTGGAGGATCAAATGAGGAAACTGCAGAAGCGGATCGATTTCGGCGGACCGCCAATCAGAGGTTCCCGCTCGCGATTGGCCGC
>JAHFRO010000290.1 GCA_023266245.1 Betaproteobacteria bacterium
GGCGAGGATGCCGATTGCGGCCGTGATCCAGATCGAGGCCGCGGTGGTAAGCCCTCTCACCGTCAGGCCTTCCTTGAAGATCACGCCGGCGCCGAGAAAGCCGATGCCGGTCATGATGCCTTGCGCCATGCGCGTCGGATCGATGCGCACGGTTTCGGACAAGACCGCCGGAAACCACTCGCCCTGATAAATCGTGACCAGCATCAACGCGCTGGAGGCGACGCACACCAGCGTGTGGGTGCGGAAGCCCGCCGGCCGGCCGTGGTAACTGCGCTCGAAGCCGATCAGCCCGCCCGCGGCAAGCGCGATCAGCAGGTGCTCCAGTATGACGATGTGGTCCGTTGCCATCCGCCGTTCCGTCCTGACAGGCTACACGGGGAGTGTAACAAAACTGGATGACCCAAACGCGGGATCAGGAACCCCGGGCGCAGGACCCGGACGGAACGAACAAGAAGAGAATGTACATAGAAGCGCTCTCATCACGCCGGTACTGTTAATGAAAAAACGCGAGCGGTTCGCGCACCGCCTCGCCCGACCGTCGCCTTGAAGAGGAAACAGGCCTTCGAAGCACCAATCGGGCTTGGCCGCTCGCGGTTTTTCATCCTTTGACGCAGATCACCTGTTTCAAGGTATGCACCACCTCGACCAGGTCGCTCTGGTTTTCCATCACCTCGTCGATGCTCTTGTAGGCCGCGGGAATCTCGTCGATCACGCCTTTGTCCTTGCGGCACACCACGCCCTCGGTCTGCTCGGCAAGGTCCTTGGGGCTGAACGCCTTCTTCGCCTGCGTGCGGCTCATGCGGCGCCCCGCGCCGTGCGCGCACGACTGGAAGCTTTCTTCCGACCCTCGGCCGCGCACGATATATGACTTCGCGCCCATGCTGCCGGGGATGATGCCGAGATCGCCCGCGCGTGCGCGGATCGCGCCCTTGCGCGTCACCCACACGTCCTTGCCGTAGTGGTGCTCGCGCTCGACGTAGTTGTGGTGGCAGTTCACCACCTCGCTGGTGACCCCGAACGGCGGCAGGTGCCGCTTGAGCGCCGCGAGCACCAGGTCTACCATCGCGTGGCGGTTTGCCGCGGCGTAGCCCTGCGCCCAGCCGACCGCCTCCACGTAGTCGTCGAAGTGCTCGGCGCCTTCCTCGAAGTAAGCGAGGTCGCGGTCGGGAAGATGGAGGAAATGCCGTTCGGCGTCGCGGCGCGCGAGCTCGATGAAGTAAGTGCCGATGGCGTTGCCGATACCGCGGCTGCCCGAGTGCAGCATCGCCCACACGTGATTTGCCTCGTCGAGGCAGACTTCGATGAAGTGGTTGCCGCCACCGAGCGTCCCCATCTGACAGACCCAGTTGTGTGTCCGCGGAAAGCGCTTCTCGAGCTGCGGATGCTGGTGCAGGATTCGCTTCAGCCGGCGCTCGAATGGCTTCGCCGCATCGGACAGCGCGCGCGCTTCCTTGTGCTGGTCGCGCCCGACCGGCACGTCGCGCGAGATCTGGTCGAACACGCGCTTGAGCCCCGTCTCGTCGAGCTCGTTGCCGGTGAGCGAAGTGCGCGTGGCGATCATCCCGCAACCCAGGTCCACGCCGACGGCTGCCGGAATGATGGCACGGTAAGTGGCGATCACGGCACCGACGGTTGCGCCGATGCCGGTGTGCACGTCGGGCATCGCCGCCACATGGTGATGGATGATCGGCAGCTGGGAAAGGTTGATCAACTGCTGGCGCGCCTGGGCCTCCACATCGTCAGTGTAGATCCTGACCGGGACGCGGCCCTGCTCGATGACTTGCCTTACCGGCATTTTGAAAAGGCGTGATTCGTGATTTGTGATTCGTGAGTCGACGAGGCCCGTGAGCAAAAGCTGTGGGGCAAAGAAAAAACGCTCTTACGATTCACGAATCACGATTCACGATTCACGACTCACGCTCTTGGAAAAACTGGTCAGGGTGGTGAGATTCGAACTCACGACCTCGTGCGCCCAAGGCACGTGCGCTACCAAGCTGCGCTACACCCTGAATGAATCCGGAGTCCGGATTCATTATTGTACAGTACGCGCATCGAAACGATGAGGATGCCGGGAAGCCGGCCAGATGAACGGCACCTTTGCGTCCGTCTCGACCCAGCTGATTGGATTGGGCACCTCGCATCCCGAAAGCCGCCGGTTGAGCGGCAGGAAAGCTGTCCGCCTCGAACCGGCGGATTTATTCCGGTGCACCGCCTCCGGAATAAAGCGAGTTGAGCAGCAGCTTGCTGTTCGTCTCGAACCGACGGACTTAAACCGGCGCTGCACGTCCGGTTTAAGGATTGGTAGGCCACCGGGGACTCGAACCCCGAACCAACGGATTAAGAGTCCGCTGCTCTACCAGTTGAGCTAGTGACCCGTCCAGAGACCCTGCCTCAACGCATCGCGCATCATGGAGGATGACGCGCTCGAGACAAGGGCGCATATTGTCCTTTGCCGCGCGCTGGAGCGTCAACTGCGATCGGGGAAGCAGTCCATTAATGGCTGACTAGACCTCCTGCTCCTTCGCCGCTTCCGCGAGCAGCCAGCTGCGAAACGCCGCCACCGCGGGGCGCGTCGCCGCCACCTCGCTCGATACCAGGTAGTACGCAGAAGCAAGCGTCACGCGCAGCGCGAACGGCGTCACCAGCCGCGCGGCGTGCAGATCGGTTTCGGCCAGCACCGGCATGGTCGCGACCACGCCGTGCCCTTCCGCTGCCGCCTCGAAGGCAAGCACGGCGTGG
>JAHFRO010000291.1 GCA_023266245.1 Betaproteobacteria bacterium
GTCGCCGAGCAGATCCAGCTCAAGGAGCGGCTTAACGCCCTGCTCGCCGAGGCGCTGAAGGATGTCGCAGCCAACGACCGCATCATTCTCGACACCGGTGACGGCGCGGCGATCAGTTTCGTAGGCGACCCGGAGGACGCGCTGTTCGTGTGCCTGACGCTGCGCGACGCGGTTATACCGCAGCCGGGCGCAGCGGCGCCGCTCACGCTGCGCATCGGCATCAACCTCGGACCCGTCAAGCTGATCAGAGACCTCAATGACCAGCCCAACATCATCGGCGACGGCATCAACGTCGCGCAGCGCGTGATGAGCTTCGCCCTGCCCAACCAGATCCTGGTGTCCCGTTCGTACTACGAGGTCGTGTCGTGCCTTTCGGAGGCTTATGCCAAGCTGTTCCGCTACGAGGGCTCGCGCACCGACAAGCACGTGCGCGAGCACGAGGTCTACGCCGTCGGAGACAGCACGGGTGAGGTCAGGCTCAAGCTGGCATCGGCACATGCCACGACCACGGGATTCCTGGCCAGCTCGAGGGTGGCGCAGACTGTCATCAACCAGCTGTCGCAGTCGGCGACGCAGGTCAAGGAGAACCTGCGCACCCGGCCCCGGCTGGGCACCGCGGTGGTGGTGGTGGCGATACTGGTGAGCGCCGTCGCGCTGCGCGGACTGCGGGAACGGCCCGAAGCAGTGGTCCAGCCGCGCGCGCCCGCGGCGCCTGTAACAGCCGTGCGTCCCGCGAGCCCGCCACAAGAAAAGGCCGCCGCGCGTCCCACTCAGGAAAAGGCCGCTGCCGCGCCGGCGCCCGCCAAGCGCGCGGCCGAGTCGAAGCCGGCGGTGGCCGGCGAGCCCGGATTCATCGCTTTCGCCATCACTCCGTGGGGCGAGATTTACGTGGACGGCAAGAAGCAGGGCGTGAGCCCGCCTCTGCAGGAACTGCAGGTCAGCCCGGGCCGGCACAAGATCGAAGTGAGAAACACCACTTTCCCCGCCTACGTCGAGACCGTTGAGGTCAAAGCCGGCGCCCGGATTAGAATAAGGCACCGATTCCGCTGAGGGGGACTCCATGAAGAAAACACTAATGCTGCTTGCGGCGGTGGTGCTGCTTGCCGGCTGCGGCACCGATCCCATCAAGGAGATCAAAGGGCTGTTCCAGAACAAGGGCGAGCAGGACCTCGCTGCCGGCATCCGCTCGTACGAGAACGGCAGCTACAACGACGCCTCGCGCCAGCTGCAAGGCGCGATCGACGCCGGCCTGGGCAGATCCGACCAGGTCAAGGCCCACAAGTATCTCGCCTTCATCCACTGCTCTTCCGGGCGTGAGCGGCAGTGCCGCGACGAGTTCCGCCAGGCCCTGGCGATCGACCCCGACTTCGATCTGGAACCGGCGGAGGTCGGCCACCCGACCTGGGGGCCGGTGTTCCGCAGCGTGAAAGGCAGAAAGTAAAACCTCGAACCACAGAGGTACAGAGCCTCTGTGTCTCTGTGGTTAATGGAATTTTATGGAAACGCGCAAATTCGGCCGCTACGAGATCGTCGCCGAGCTCGGCAAGGGCGCGATGGGCGTGGTCTATCGCGCGCTCGACCCCATGCTCAATCGCACGGTGGCGATCAAGACCATCAACATGAATCTAGAGCAGGACGAGATGGCGGAGTACGAGGCCCGTTTCAACCAGGAGGCCAGGGCTGCCGGCGGGCTTAACCACAACAACATCGTCACCATCTACGACATCGGCAAGAGCGGCAACATCGCCTACATGGCGATGGAGCTGCTCGAAGGCAAAGAACTCAAGGCAATGCTGTCCCCGGGCAAGCCGCTGCCGGTGGCGCAGGCAACCGACATCGCCGCGCAGGCTGCCGAGGGCCTGGGCTACGCCCACGAGCACGACGTGGTGCACCGCGACGTCAAGCCCGCCAACATCATGATCGTTCGCGACGGGCTGGTGAAGATCACCGATTTCGGCATCGCGCGCATGCGCTCCGCCGAGGCGCGGACCCAGACCGGCGTGGTGCTGGGCTCGCCGAAGTACATGTCGCCCGAGCAGGTGGTGGGCAAGCGTGCCGAGCCGCGCTCGGACATCTTCTCCCTGGGCGTGATCCTCTACGAGATGGTCACGGGCAAGGCGCCGTACACCGGCGAGGACGTGAGCTCGATCATGTTCCAGATCCTCAACTTCGCGCCGCCGCCGCCCAGCTCGATCAACCCGGAGGCGCCGGAGATGCTCGATTTCATTGTCGCCAAGGCGCTCGCCAAGTCGCCCGGGGACCGCTACAGCGACGCGCGTGAGATGGCGCGCGACCTGCGCGAGTGCCGCACCCGCGTGCCCGCCCCCGGGGCGGGGCTCGGCACCACCACCACGCTGCCGCTGAAGCCGGCCTCGCCGAGCTACGAGCCGGATTCGGCGGCCGAGCTCCTGGGGCACACCGCGCCGAGCACGCGGCGCACCGACGCGGAAGAGCCCGAAGCCACTACACCGGCCCCCACGCATGGCGTCTCGAAAGCCTTTGATTCGCTGAGCGCGACGATGCGGCTCGCCGCGCAAACCGGCATGGCGCAGGAGATGCAGGATCTGGCACAGACCACGGTACCGCTGGCCGGCGGTTCGGGGTCCGGTGTTCCGCAAGGACGCGCGTTCCCGGTCGCGAGCGGTCCCGGATGGAGCGCGCGGGACAAGCTCATCTTCACGGCGAGCGTGATCGGCGCCGCCATCGTCGGCGCGGTCATCGTCTT
>JAHFRO010000106.1 GCA_023266245.1 Betaproteobacteria bacterium
GGCCTCGCCGTGTTCCAGGCCGCGACCGGCGTCAACGTCGTGCACGTGCCGTACAAGGGCGCGGCGCCGGCGCTCACCGATGTCGTCGGCGGACAGATCAACCTGATGTACACCACCACCGTTACCGGTGAGGTGCAGATCAAGGCCGGGCGCGTCAAGGTGCTCGGCGTGGCCGACGCGAAGCGCACGCCCGTGCTGCCCGAGGTGCAAACGCTCGCGGAGCTGGGCATCAAGAACGCGGAGGCCAACGTGTGGTTTGGCATGTCGGCTCCGGCCAGAACGCCGCAGCCCGTCATCGACAAGCTCAACCGCGAGGTCAACAAGGCGCTCGACATTGCGGACGTCAGGCAGCGCCTCGATCAGCTCGGCCTGGTGGTCGCCGGTGGCTCGACCGAGAAATTTGAGGCCTTCATCAAATCCGAGGCCGAACGTCTCACCCGATTGATCAAGATCGGCGCGGTGCAGGTGGAGTAAGGCCTCGGCTGCGGCGATCTTCGGTTCATGGGTACCGCGCCTGGTTCCGCCGCTTGCCGGTGGGTCAGGTCGGAGGCTGACGGGCCTATCGACCCCGGGGCTTGGTTCCTGACGAGGCATTGACGCTACTTGCTGTCTTCTCGACCATCCTGCTGCGGCGCTGACCGTCGCACTAGCCGAAGGTCGTCCGTTATACGTAAATAAATCAACCAGTTGTATCGTGCCGGGAGGATAAGCTGTCCTGGCATATTTCTTGAGTGGTTTTCCCTCTCGCCTCAAGTCTGATCCGGAGGAGGTCCGATGGGGAAGGGGAAACCGCTCGTTTCCAAAGCAGTGTTGGTTACCGCGCTATTGTTTTCCGGTCATACCGTTGCGTTCGCCAAAGGGCCACAGGGATCGGGCAATCCAGCGCAGCCTAATGTGAACCTTGGGTTAGCGGCGATACTGAAGAATGGGGTCGGTGTCGGACTTCAGGGCCCCGCGGTACCTGCGATGCCATCCTTATCAGGTCCGCCGACTCTGCCGCCATCGGCTGCTGCGAGCGCAATCTCGAAGCCCGGCCCAGCGCTCATGCCGACGATCGGCCAGAGTGCGAGCCCTGCTGTGGGCAACGGCGCTGCCGCACAAAGCGCAGCCCCCGGAGCTGCATGGTCGGCTTCGTCAGCGGGGCTGATGCCGCCCGGACACAACAACCCGCCGGGTGTTCGCACCGGACATTCTCATTCTTCATATCCGGGCAATGACGGTGGCGGAGCAGACAACTCGAAGCCCAGTACCAACTCGTTTCCTCCAGGGCCGGCGACGCCATCAGACGTGGGCTCAGGAGCTGTGCCAGAGTCCGGGCAGGGCGAGGGCCAAGGAAGTGGTGCGTCACAGAACGCGCCTTCGGCTCCAGTAACTCCAGTAACATCAGCCCCGGAGCTCTTGGCCGCTGCGCAGTCGAACGACACGTCGCAAGATAAAATACTCGACCAAGTACCGACCTGCCGCTGACACCACAGGTTTCGGCCGTAACTTCCTAACCCGGCGTATCGCGAAGCGCCGGACGCATAGCTCTTTTGTTGCCGGTCGCGCACGCCTCCAAATGAGGTGCCTGCACGATTGTTCCTGTTGATCATGATCCTGCCGGCGGTGCGCAAGAAGCGCGAGGAAGTGCCGGAGGACCAGCCGCAGCAGGCTTAGACTGCGCCGCGCAACTTCGGTAAAATCGCGCAACACCACGCTGCGCTTTGCACGCGGTGTGCCCGATCGCGAAAAAAACAGGAGGAAACATGACACATCGGTTTCGCACGATACTCTGGGCCGCGTTGCTGGCCCTGATCCCCGGCGCGGGATTCGCCGCCTATCCCGATAAACCGATCCGCCTGATCGTGGCATTTCCCCCGGGCGGCTCGACCGACATCGTCGCACGTCTGGTGGGGCAGAAACTCTCGGAGCGGCTGGGGCAGCAGGTGGTCGTTGACAATCGCGGTGGGGCAGGCGGGACCATCGGCACCGAAATCGCGGCCAGGGCCAGTGCCGATGGCTACACACTGACCATGGGCACCACGAGCACCCACGTCATCGCACCCGCCGCCTACCCCAACGTCAAATATGACCCGGTCAAGGATTTCACGCCGATCACGCTGGTCGCAACGACGCCGTACTTGCTGGTGGTCAACACCGGCGTCCAGGCGAAGTCGCTCAAGGAATTCATCGCGCTGGTGAAATCGCAGCCGGGCAAGTTGAACTTCGCCTCTGCGGGCACCGGCACTACCACTCACCTCGCCATGGAGATGTTGAAAGGTGCGGCCGGCATCGACATTGTGCACGTGCCGTACAACGGCAACGGCCCCGCCAATACGGCGACCATCGGCGGCCAAGTGCAGGCCCTGTTCGGCAGCATGCCTGCGGTCCTGCCGCAGGCCAAGGCGGGAAGACTGCGGCCGCTCGCCGTGGGTACCGCCAAGCGCTCGCCTTCCCTGCCTGACGTGCCGACGGTTGCGGAGTCCGGCTATACGGGATTCGAAGTCTCGCTGTGGCTCGGCTTTTTCGCGCCGAAGGGCACGCCGGCGCCGGTCATCAACAGGCTGCAAGGAGAACTCATCAAGATCGCGCAGTCGCCGGAGATGAAGGAGCAGTTCGAACGCAACGGCGCCGAGCCGCTCACGACTTCGCAGGCGGAACTCACCAAGCTCATGAAGTCCGAGCTCGACAAGTACTCGAAGGTCATCAAGAGCGCCGGCATCAAGCTGCAGTAGCCTCCCGCGGACACAGCAAGGACGCCCCGCCGCGCACGCTGCGCGGCGGCGTGCGTGCTGCTTGCTTGTGATCAAGCGATATAATCACCCGCGCGAGAAAACCTCGATGCAATACAACCTGTCGTCCATCCGAATTGCCTGCGCGGCTTGCTGCCTGCTGCTCGCCGCGCACGCAGTCACGGCACCAGCGCAAAGCGGCTACCCCAGCAAGCCGATCCGCCTGATCGTGCCGTTCGCGCCGGGCGGTCCCAACGATTTGCTGGGGCGTATCGTGGGGCAGAAACTCGCCGAGCAGTGGGGCCAGTCGGTGGTGGTGGAAAACCGCGGCGGCGCCGGCGGCACGGTAGGTCTGGATGCTGCGGCGAAGTCACACGGCGACGGCTACACGCTGGCGATGGGAGGATCGAGCAACATGGCGGTGGCTCCCAGTCTCTACAAAAAGCTGCCTTACGACTCGGTGAAAGACTTCTCGCCCGTTATCAACATCGCGCACGTGCCGTATGCAGTGGGCGTCAATCCGACGGTCCCGGCAAAGAGCGTCAAGGAACTGATGGCGATAGCGAAGCGCAAGGCGGGTTATCTGAGCTATGCCTCCTCCGGCACCGGCAGCATGTCGAGCCTTTCTGCAGAGCTCTTCAAGTCCATGGCGGGCGCTGAGATCTTGCATATCCCGTACAAAGGCACTGCACCGGCGCTCACCGAGGTCGTGAGCGGGCAGGTGGACCTGATGTTCGCCGATCTTGCCCTAATTCAGCCACTCGCCAGGGCCGGCAAGCTCAAGCTGATTGCGGTGACCGGCTCCAGGCGCGCGCCCGCGGCCCGCGATGTGCCGACGATTTCGGAGTCGGGTCTGCGCGGTTACGAGATCGAGCCGTGGTTCGGGGTCGTCGCGCCGGCCGGCGTGCCGCGCGACATTGTCTCCCGGCTCAATGCGGCGATCGTCGCCGGACTCAAGTCCTCCGACGTGATCCAGCGCCTGGACGCGCTGGGTTACGAGCCGATCGGCGGCACCTCCGAGCAGTTCGCCGCCACCATCAGGGCCGACATCGCCAAGTACGCCAAGATCATCAAGTCGGCCGGCATCAAAGCTGATCTTTGAAAGGCGTGACTGGTGACTCGTGACTGGTATTACGTCTGGAATCTCGCCGTCAATCTCGCGCTGGGCTCCGGCGGCGCGATCCAATGACACCGGAGCGCGCGTGGAGTAACCCGGCAGCTTCAAGCCCGTGTTGGTCTGCCCGGATGGGCCGGCGCATCACATGTCATCTGGACTCTTCGCGCTCCCAGTGGAACTTGTGCAGCAGCCGGTGGACCACCGGCGCTAACATGATTGCCACGGCAACCAGGAACACCAAACCGGCGTACAGCGCATACAGGCCGGCGAACACCTTGCCCCCGTCCGTCCGTGGCGCGTCGACCGGCCCCATCCCGCCTAGGAGCATGGCAGCGTTTAGAAATGCGTCGCGCCAAGCCAAGCCTTCGAAGTAAGCATACCCGGCCATCCCGAGCAGCAGGGAACCCACGACGAGCCCCATCGCGGTCGCAAAGTGGAGAACGAGACGGCGGATGAAGTGCGGTCGTGTGAGCGGAGGATGGCGGCGCGTCTCGTACACGGGACTCTCAGTGATGGATTTCCGGGCAGCCTAACCGTTTGGCTTCACCGGCGGCCGAAGGCTAGCCCGGTGCAAGCAACGGTTAGACGCTGCCTAGAGCGATAAAACGAGCCGAAGTCCATCGTCAACCTCGGCCAGCAGCCTCGGGCTAAGCCTTCCGATGCGCGCTGTGAGAAACGACCTGTCGACGGTTATTATTTGGGAAACGTTTAGGACAGACGGCTTCGAAAGCCCCGTTCCCTTGGCGGGAAGGCGAACGTTTCCCGGTGCATCCGCCAGGCGAAGATTCGAGGTAATGACGGCCGCAATCGCAGTACTGATGCGGCTTTCATTGAAGCCGTTCGCTGAAACAATCAGCAACGGCCGTCGGAAGCCGGGACCAGACCCGGAGGGCTCAGGCAGAGAGGCCCACCAGATCTCGCCACGGCGCACTACCGCTTGCCTCGAGCCAAGGTGCGATGTTGAAGCGAGGCAAGATCGGGATCGAGCGCAGAGTTTTCTCGACCGGGGCCGTAGATATCGTTAAGACGCGATGTTATCAAGTCGTCCCGGTGCTTATCGACAAGTGCCGCGAGCGCCTTGGAGTAAAGCTCGCTTCGAGAGACCCCCAGGCGTGCGGCGAGTTGCTCGGCTGAGCGAAACACACGATCGGGGATGGAGATAGCCGTTTTCATGCGACCAGTATAACACCGGTTATACCGGAGTCAATTCACCCTCTTAGCCAGGTACGCATGGCGATCCGCGCCCGCCACTACAGCCGGCGCACCGAGGAAAGCTACATCCACTGGATCAAGCGCTTCATCTACTTCCACGGCGCGGCCGATGCGGCGTTGCGACCGGCAATGCGGCCGGTGACGAAGCACTCGGCGATGTTGCCGCCGGAGAGGTAGAGGTGGCCGAAGGAGCTGCCGAGCTCGCCGGCGGCGTAGAGGCGGGGGATCGGCTTGCCGTAGACGTCGATGACGCGGCTCGCGGCGTCGTGCACCGGGCCGCCTTGTGTATTTGAGACGGTGGCCCATACCGGCGCGCCGTAAAACGGCGGCGTTCTGATCGGGGTCATGGTGCCGCCGGGGCGACCAAAATCCTCGTCGCTACCGCGCGCGCACTGCTCGTTCCAGCGCGTGACGCTGGCCATCACCGCTTCGGGCTCGAGCCCGAGCGCGATCGCCAGCCCTTCCAGCGTGTCGGCGCGCTTGAGTATTCCCAGCTCGACCTCCTTGAGATTATCGTCGCTCCAGTAGTAGCGTATGCCCTGATCGTTGGAGGTAGCCTTGCCGAGGGGGTACATCTTTCGCCCTTCTTGGTCGCAGACCATGAACGCCGGGTTGCGCGGGAAGCGCTGCCGTGCCGGATCGTAGTGCTGCGACGGGCGCACGCCGGTGTCCTGGGTGTAGGGCTGGTACTCCGACATGAAGCGCCGGCCGTCCTGGTCAAGGAGTATCCACGCCATCTGCACCCGCGCGCGGTGTTGTTCTCCGGGGAACCAGTCGGGAAAACGCTTGAGCCTGATGGCGTACGGATAAGCGGGATCAGGGTGGCGGAACCCGTAAGCGCCGTGGATGTGCCACATGTGCCAGAGCCGGGCGCCGAGATCCTGCGCCATGCGGATGCCGTCGCCGGTGTTGGTGCGCGCCGCGGCGTTGAATATGGGCTTGCCTTCGAGAAACTGCGCCTTCATCTCGGCGCTGCCCTCGAAGCCGCCGCAGGCAAGGATTACCCCACGACGCGCAGCGATTGCACACTCGGCGCTGTTCACCGCAACCTTTACGCCGCGCACCTCGCGCGTTGCCGGGTCTGCGATGAGGCGCAGCGCCGATGTAGCGAGCCGGATCTCGACGCCGCGCTTCACCAGGTTTTCGTGCACGATCCTGAACAGCTTGGGCCCGCCCGGCGCGCCGTTCGCCCACGGGTAGTGCTGCGCCACGTCGAATCCCGGCACGTCCACCACGGTGGTGTGATAGAAAGTTTCCGTGCCCGGAAACGGATAGTTGCCGCTCAGGCGGCGCCGGTTGGGGTCGTCGAGCCCGCCGCCGCGGGCGTGATCTTCGATCGAGGTGGTGATGATCGCGTTGTTGATCTTTGCCAGCTCGCGCACATGGGCCTCGATTCCGCACATGCCGTGCGCGAGCGCGCGCAGCACATCGTCCGGCGTGCGCCCGTCGTTGGTTGCCTTGAGATAGGCGAAGGTGGCCTCGGCGTCGCGCGCGCTCCTCACCGCGCCGTAAGAGCAGATCGAAAGCCCGCCCGGGACTTCCGATTTCTCGATCAGCAGCGTTTTCGCGCCGGCATCGGCGGCGGTGATCGCCGCGATGCCGCCCGCCAGCCCGAAGCCGACGACAACGACGTCGAAGGTTTCGTCAAACTGCATAACGAAACCGACGATGGACGCCGATGGACGCTGATAAGATCAAAAACAAAAAGGTCTTTGCCACAGAGATCACAGAGGACACAGAGGGTTAATACGCAAAACTCGTCATGGCCGTTCTTTGTGTTGTTCTGTGTAAACCCTGTGCCCTCGGTGGCTTGTTGTTTTGGTTTTTTCTCGGCGTTTATCGGCGTTCATCGGCGGCTAATGAGCTTTTCTCAGTCGAAATTCAGCGTGCCGCTGTTCTTTGGCTCGAAGATCGCGAGTCCGCCGACGGCCGCCGGCAGCTTCACCAGCAACCGCCGGCTGCCGAGCACGTGGACGGGTACGTCCGAACCGCGCAGGTGATCGCCGCTCGCGGCGATGTCCTCGCTCTCCAGGATGTAGCCGGCGATCCACGGCAGCGTCGGCGGCGCTGCGTCCAGCCGGCGTGCGAGCGTTTCGGCGTCGAGGATCAGCAGATAACCGCGCGCGGTATCAATGCGCCACACGCTGCCCGAGACCTGTGCCAGCAAGCCGGTGTAGCGCGCGTAACGCCGCGCCGCTTCCTGGGGATCGGCAACGCAGAGCAACACACCATTGAAGGCGACGGCGCCGTTGGCGTGCGCGAGCCAGCGCTCCTGCCACAGCAAATGCGGCGTATGGTGCTGGCAGAACTGTATGCGCCCCTCGGCCATGGTTCCGGGCGGCACACGCACCACGGTGAAGCGGGCGGTTTCAGTCTTGGCGACCGTAACGATCTCGCGCTGGAGCGCAACCGGCTCGAGCGGGGCGAATCCCGCTGTCATGAGGCGCGCATGATCGGCCTCGGGCACGCTGGTGCCGAACGCGATGAGATGAACGCCCACGTAGCGCTTGATCGCGGTGCGAAGCTGGGTCGCGATTGAGGTATTGCCGGTCGGTGTCAGGAACTCGATATAGCCGCGCTTGAGCATCACGCAGCGGTTGCCGGTTCCCGCGGGCGTGAGCGGCCCGCCCGGCTCGAGCCGGTGGGATTGCGCCGAGAACGGCGTCAGCGTGAAGCCCAGCTTCTCGAGCGCGCCGCTCACGCTGTCCACGTGCGGCACGAAATGCGCCACGTGGTCGAG
>JAHFRO010000107.1 GCA_023266245.1 Betaproteobacteria bacterium
TTGATGACGCAGTCCATCAAAGTCCTGTTTGTGTGCATGGGCAACATCTGCCGCTCGCCGATGGCGGAAGGGGTGTTCAGGCACTATGTCGCTGAAGCCGGACTTGTAGACAGAATCGCAAGTGATTCAGCCGGCACGCACAACTACCACATCGGGGAGCCGCCGGATCCGCGCGCACAGCGGGCCGCCGCCCGCCGCGGCTATGACCTCAGCGCGCAGCGCGGGCGGCAGGTGAGCCGGCGGGATTTCAGCGAGTTCGATTACGTGCTGGCGATGGACGAGATGAACCTGCGCCTGCTCCAACGCCTGTGCCCGGGCGAGCACGCGCACAAGCTGAAACTGCTCATGGAATTCGGCGCGGACCCCGCGCTGCGCGAAGTACCGGATCCCTACTACGGCAGCGCCCAGGGTTTCGAGCGGGTGCTCGACCTGCTGGAGGCGGCGGCGCAAGGGCTGCTCCGCCACCTGCGCACCCGGCTCGAAGGCTAGACCGGCAGCGTCGTCGTCTTCTGTTCGGCGTCCGCGGCTGCCGT
Source organism: Betaproteobacteria bacterium (assembly GCA_023266245.1). Taxonomy (GTDB): domain Bacteria; phylum Pseudomonadota; class Gammaproteobacteria; order Burkholderiales; family SG8-41; genus SG8-41. The sequence goes on from JAHFRO010000107.1 coordinate 534, forward strand.
TTCCGGTTTGCCGGTCTCGACCTGCACCAGCGGCTCTTCGCTGACAGGTGGCAACGGCTGGCGCATGCGTTTCGGGCGTGGCGCGGGCAGTTCCTGATCCCCTTCCTGTTCAGCGGCTCTGACTTTGCCAGGATCCGATTCGACCTGCATCAGATCCGAAGGCCACTCGAGCTTGACCGGTTCCGCCGGCGCGTAACCGGCTGATGGCGCCTCTGCCTGCGCCGTCGCACGCGGTGGAAATTCCCGCGCCTGCCCGGTCTCGAACGAGGAAGGCGAAGGCCGTGGAGCCTCATGGGGCTCGACACGCGCCACCGGCGTCGGCTCGCGCTCGAGGCCCGAGGAGACGGGCGGTGCGCTCATCGCTGCGGCGATCGGCGCAGCGGCAGATTCTGCTGAAGGAACGGCAGCTTCAGGCGCCGGACGTGGCTCCCTCGGCTGCTGCGGACCGCGCGCGGCTTGTCCGCCGCCGGCTTCGGCCTGCCGCTGCTCATGCCGGTCGCGTCCCCCTCTGCGCCGCCGTCTGCCGCGGCCCTCGCGCTTCTCGCCCTGCTCGCGCGGCAGCGGCTGGGACGGCGCAGCAGGCGGCTTCGCTTCGGCGGAGACCGGGTCGCGTGGCGGGTGCTGCTGGCGCTGCGGCTGGCCGCTGTCCTGGCGCCGGAAATCCTGGCGCCGCTGCTGCTCGTGGCGTTGCTGCTCGGGCCGTTGACGTCCGCCGTCGCGCTGCCCGTGCTGCTGCTGCGCGTTGTCCGGTCGCTGGCGCTGGCCTCCCTGTTGCGCCGGACGCTGCGGTTCGCGTTCGCGGCGCGGGCCTTCGCGCTCCCCGCGTTCGTGCCGGCCGCCGCGGCGCGGGCCGCCGCGCTCCGGGATCAAGCGCGCCGCCTCCTCGGCGGGTGCCTGTTCGGTGGGCTTGCGTTTGAAGAAGCCGAAGATCTTGCCGATGATGGACGGGCCTTCCGGCACAGCAGCCACTGGCTGCGGGCGTTCCTGCTTCGTTTCCCTGGCCACCGGCACCGGCGCCGGCTGCTGCGGCGTGATGCCTTTGACCGCCGCTTCCTGGCGTGGGGCGGCGGGTTCCGGCGCTCCCGGCGCCGGCTTTTCTTCCTCGGTCGGCTGCTCGACCAGGTTGTAGCTCGGCGGCAGCGGCTCGGTGCGGTTCAAATCGTCATGGCGCAGCCGCGTCACCGTGTAATTCGGGGTCTCGAGATGCATGTTCGGAATCAGCATGATCGAGACACGGTGCCGCGCTTCGACGAGCTGTAGATCCACGCGTTTCTCGTTGAGCAGGAAGGTTGCGACATCCACTGGCACCTGCGCGTTCACCGCCGCGGTGTTCTCCTTCATCGCTTCTTCCTGGATGATGCGCAGGATGTGCAGCGCGGTGGACTCGGTGCCCCGGATGTGGCCGGTGCCATGGCAGCGCGGGCAGGGGCTGTGGCTGGTCTCGCCGAGCGAGGGACGCAGCCGCTGGCGCGAAAGCTCCATCAGTCCGAAGCGCGAGATCTTGCCGATCTGCACCCGCGCCCGGTCCACGCGCAGCGCGTCGCGCAGGCGGTTTTCCACCTCGCGCTGGTTGCGTCCGCTTTCCATGTCGATGAAGTCGATCACGATCAGCCCGCCGAGGTCGCGCAACCGCAGCTGCCGCGGGATTTCGTCGGCGGCCTCGAGGTTGGTGCGGAACGCCGTTTCCTCGATGTCGGCACCGCGCGTGGCACGCGCCGAGTTGACGTCGATCGCGACCAGCGCTTCGGTGTGGTCGAACACCACGGCCCCGCCGGAGAGCAGGTTGACCGAGCGGGAGTAGGCTGACTCGATCTGGTGCTCGATCTGGAAGCGCGAGAACAGCGGCACATCGTCCCGGTAGAGCTTGATGTGGTTGACGTTCTGCGGCATGACGTGGACCATGAATTGCCGCGCCTGCTCGTAGATCGACTCGGTGTCGACCAGGATCTCGCCGATGTCCTGGTGGTAGTAGTCACGGATGGCGCGGATCACCAGGCTGGATTCCTGGTAGATCAGGAAAGCGCCGCTTTGCTGCTTGGCGGCGCTCTCGATCGCGCCCCACAGCTGAAGCAGATAGGTCAGGTCCCAGTTGAGCTCTTCCTGCACGCGACCGATCGCCGCGGTGCGGCCGATCACGCTCATGCCCTGTGGCACGGGCAGCTCATCGATCACTTCCCGCAGCTCATTGCGGTCCTCGCCCTCGATGCGGCGCGACACGCCGCCGCCGCGCGGGTTGTTCGGCATCAATACGAGATAGCGTCCGGCGAGGCTGATGAAGGTGGTGAGCGCGGCGCCCTTGTTGCCGCGCTCGTCCTTGTCCACCTGGACGATCAGCTCCTGGCCTTGCTCGAGCGCGTCCTGGATGCGGGCGCGCCCGACGTCGACACCGGGCTTGAAATAGGCTCGCGCGACTTCCTTGAAGGGGAGGAACCCGTGGCGCTCGGCCCCGTAATCCACGAAGGCGGCTTCGAGGCTGGGCTCGAGGCGGGTGATGACGCCCTTGTAGATATTGCTCTTGCGCTGCTCTTTACCGGGAGTTTCAATGTCGAGGTCGATGAGTTTCTGACCTTCGACGATCGCGACGCGCAGTTCTTCCGCCTGCGTCGCGTTAAACAGCATGCGTTTCATTGTTATCTTCTCCCGCGCTCAACAACACGGGATGGGCAAACCTTCCGACCTGCTGTCAGGCAGGTGGCGCCGACTGGATCAGTCGCGTGGCATGAGCATGAGGAATGCGAGGTCTCCGGATATCTCGTGCAGTTTGCCGTGGGAATCCGGACCCTGCGCCGGATTCAAAATTCTTCAACAATGCCTTGAGCGCGTAATTCGTCTAGTATCGCTACTTCGCCTGGTGAGCGACGTTAACCATTCGATTCTGCCGGTCGTGCGCAGTGCGTCCCCGCTGTACTGGTGCAATGCAACCTGCTCGCGCGACCGCGTTCGGCACACCGTCTCGAGGTTCGCGATCCCGTTTGCAGTGGTCTATTCGGGAGCCCGGCTATCCTTGTCTCGCAGCGAGTTTCGGGAGCATCCCCCACGTCACCTCGCGCACCGTACGCAGTGTGCAAAGAATAGTATAAACAAATGAAAGGGTTAAGTAAAGATTTCGCGACCTGGCATGAGGTGGAGGCGGAGGCCGCCGGCCAGCGCATGGACAACTACCTGACTAAGTGGCTGAAAGGGGTCCCGAAGAGCCACATCTACCGCATCCTGCGCAGCGGCGAGGTGCGCGTGAACAGCAAGCGGGTAGGGCCGGACTACCGCCTCGAGGAAGGGGACCGGCTGCGCATCCCGCCCATCCGCACGGCACCGCGCCCGGCCGCGCCGCCGCGGCCGCCGGCATCACGTCTCAAGGCGGACATCCTCTACGAAGACGAAATGCTGCTGGTGATCAACAAGCCGTCGGGTGTGGCGGTGCACGGCGGCAGCGGCATCAGCCGCGGCGTCGTGGAGCAGTTGCGGCTGGAACGGTCCGAGTCGCGCTTCCTGGAGCTGGTGCACCGGCTCGATCGCGAAACCTCGGGAGTGCTGATGCTCGCCAAGCGACGTTCCGCGCTCACCGCTCTGCATCGCCAGCTGCGCGAGGGGCAGGTGCAGAAGTTCTATCTCGCGCTGGTGAAAGGTTCCTGGCGCGACGACCAGCGCAGCGTCAAGCTGCCGCTCGACAAGTACGTGCTGGCCTCGGGCGAGCGCCGCGTCAGCGTCAGCCGCGATGGGCTGCCCGCTCACACCGTGTTCCGGCTGCATCGCGCCTGGAGCGGATACAGCCTGCTCGAGGCGGAACTCAAGACCGGACGCACCCATCAGATTCGCGTGCACCTCGCCCATCTGGGTTTTCCCGTCGCCGGCGACGACAAGTACGGGGACTTCGCACTGAACAAGCAGCTCGCGCGTCAGGGGCTGAAACGCATGTTTCTGCACGCGTTCAAGGCCGTGATCTCGCACCCGCAAAGCGGCGCATCGCTTACGCTGGAGGCGCCGCTGCCGCCGGAGCTGCAGGCGTTTCTCGCCGCGCTTGACGTCGGCGAAGCACGTCATGCCCAGGCGTTTTGAGCTGCTAGTGTTCGACTGGGACGGCACGCTGATGGATTCGGCGGCCGCCATCGTCGCGTCCCTGCAAGCGGCCTGTCGTGACCTGGAACTGCCGGTGCCGACCGAGGAGCGGGCGCGCTACATCATTGGACTCGGGCTCAACGACGCGATGTCGCACGTCCTGCCCGGCCTCGATCCTGTCCATTACCCGCGAGTCGCGGAGCGCTACCGCGCCCACTTCCTGCGGCGGGATGTCGATACCACGTTGTTCCCGGGTGCGGCCGACATGGTGGTGGAGCTGCACGCCGCCGGTTTTCTGCTGGCGGTCGCCACCGGCAAGAGCCGCCGGGGACTCCAGCGCGCGCTCGACGCCACCGGTCTCAAGCCGTACTTTCACACCACGCGCTGCGCTGACGAGGGCTACACCAAGCCGCATCCCGGCATGCTGCAGCGGCTGGTCGAAGAGTTGGGCATCACCCACGAACGGACGCTGATGATCGGCGACACCACGCACGACATGGAAATGGCGCAGGCAGCAGGGGTCGCCCGGCTGGGCGCGGCCTACGGCGCGCACGCAAAGGACGCATTACTGTCCTATGCGCCGGTGGCGTGCGTGGACGACATCGAGGGGCTGCGGCAGTGGCTGATGCGGCACGCGTGATTCCCGTGCCGGCGACGCGCAAGCCGGGCGCGGCAAAGGGGTGCGTTTCATTCCGAAGGTGAATTTTTCAGTCACTCCAAGTTATACTGTTCAACTTATGGTTCCGATTGAAGGTGGATAGTCATGGCTGAACTGGGACCGGACGGTTCCGGAGAAAACTGGGAACGCCAAGTCATCGAGAAGGTCGCGCTGGCGGCGATCAATGAGCAGCGGCGCTCGCGGTATTGGGGAATCTTCTTCAAGCTGCTGCTGTTCATCTACCTGTTTGCGCTGTTGTTCGTCGGCATGGGCTGGTTCGGCAAGAAAGACATCAGCCCGGGCAGACACACCGCGCTGGTCGAGGTGCGCGGGGTGATTGCGCACGACAGCACGGCAAGCGCGGAAATCGTGACCGCGGGTCTGCAGGATGCCTTCAAGGACAAGCGCACGCAGGGCGTGATCCTGCGCATCAACAGCCCGGGCGGAAGCCCGGTGCAGGCCGGGCACATCAACGACGAGATCCGGCGCCTGCGCGCGAAGCATCCGGAAATCCCGGTCTACGCGGTGGTCGAGGACATTTGCGCCTCCGGCGGCTATTACGTGGCGGTGGCTGCGGACAGGATCTACGTTGACAAGGCGAGCATCATCGGTTCGATCGGCGTGCTGATGGACGGCTTCGGCTTCACCGGCACGATGGACAAGCTGGGCATCGAGCGCCGGCTGCTGGCGGCGGGGGAAAACAAGGGATTCCTCGATCCGTTCTCGCCGATACTCGAATCTCAGAAGGAGTACGCGGAACAGATGCTGAATCAAATCCACCAGCAGTTCATCAGCGTAGTGCGGCAGGGCCGCGGCAAGCGCCTGAAGGAAACGCCGGAACTGTTTTCGGGGCTGCTGTGGGTCGGTCAGAAAAGCATCGAGCTCGGGCTCGCGGATGCGCTTGGCAGCGTCGAATACGTGGCGCGCGAAGTGATCAAGGCCGAGGACATCGTCGATTTCACGCCGCGCGAGAATGTCGCGGAACGTCTGGCGAAGAAGCTCGGCGCGGGGATGGCCGAGAGCCTGGCGCGCTTCGGCATCATGCCGGGCATGACTCTGCGCTAGCTTGTTTTTTCACCACAGAGACACCGAGACGCGGAGCAAAACATTTCAAAAAGCCTGAAACGCAAAGACGCGAAGAACGCAGAGGAAAAATCGAGATTTGTTTCACTTTGCGCCCTTTGCGTCTTTGCGTTTAATGTTGTTAGGTTTTGATTTCTCTGTGCCTCTGTGTCTCTGTGGTTCAGCTTGGTATCAGGTTGTCGCCCGCGACAGCAGGAACACGGCAGGCCGCCGGTCGAGGTCCGGCGGTCTTTTTTTCCACTCGGCGATGGTGCGCGTTGCTACAGACTCGGTGGGCAGCATGAGATCGGCGGCGATGCACAGCCGCGTGTCTCCGCGGCAGTGTTCGAGCAGCGCCTGCAGCAGCGCAGCATTGCGATAGGGCGTCTCGATGAAGATCTGCGTCACATCCCCGGCCTGCGCCTCGAGCGCTTTTAACCTGGTTGCGCGCTGCACCTTGTCCACGGGCAGATAGCCGTGGAAGGCAAAGCGCTGGCCGTTCATGCCGGATGCCATCAACGCCAGCAGGATGGAAGAAGGGCCGACGAGCGGTACCACCCGAACTCCGGCATCGAGCGCACGCCGCACCAGGGCCGCGCCAGGATCGGCCACCACCGGGCAGCCCGCCTCCGACATCAATCCGCAGTCCTCGCCCGCGAGCAAGGGCGCAAGCAGGGCTTCAAGATCGTCTTCGCGCGTGTGCTCGTCGAGCAGGTAGAAGCGTGCCTGCTGGAGCGGATGGGGGTAGCCCACAGCCTTGAGCCAGTGCCGCGCTGACTTCGCATTTTCCACGATGAAGGCGCGCAGATTCCGCACTACCTCGAGCGTAGCGGGCGGGAGAGTCGAAAGCGCACTATCCCCGCCCAGTGAGACGGGAATCAGATAAAGCGTTCCTTTGTCGGGTTGCATCACGCGGCGCTTAGACGATGGCGACGCCTTCGTTTCTGAGCATGGTAGTGAGCTGCATCAACGGCAGGCCGATTAGCGCACTGGGATCGTCGCTCACGACGCGCTCGACGAGCACGATGCCGAGTCCCTCGATCTTGGCGCTGCCGGTGCAGTCGTAGGGCTGTTCCAGTGCGAGATAGCGCTCGATCTCGCGCTCGCTGTAATCGCGGAAGTGAACGACGGTGGGTACCTCGGTCGCTTGCAGCGCACCGCTTGCCGTGTTGAGAACCGCGAGCGCGGTATGAAACAGCACGCGCTTGCCGCGCATCGCCTTGAGCTGTGCCACCGCGTCGTCGTGGCTGCCCGGCTTGCCGAGGCTTACGCCGTCGAGCACGGCCACCTGGTCACAGCCGATCACCAGCGCTGCCGGGCACGACAGCGCCACCGCGCGCGCCTTGGCCTGGGCCAACCGCAGGGCGGTATCGCGTGCGGTTTCGCCGGGCAGGGCGGTTTCATCCACGGCGGGCGCTTTGACATCGAACGGCAGCCGCAGACGAGCGAGCAGGGCACGCCGATA
>JAHFRO010000108.1 GCA_023266245.1 Betaproteobacteria bacterium
CCTTCATCGGCAGCAGCACCATCTGCCGACCCTGCAGATGCAGCCGCTCCTGGAGTTCCAGCGGCGTGCGGTTGTGCAACCAGCGCGTGAGGAAATTGACGCGCGCGAAAATGAGCTTGGACGCGAAGCACACGGCGTTCGGGTATTTTTCGAACAACTGATCGGCGAGCTTGATGAACTCCTCGACCGGCTCGGTGCCGAAGCCGACGTAGAACTCCGCGGCGAGCCCGTGCGCGTGGCAGTAGCGCGCGAAATAGCGCAACGAGTTCTCGATGGTGTAGCGCAGCGTGCGCAGCGCCCCCTCGCCGCCGTAGCTCCGGGCGTCCACCTCGCCGACGCTGACGAACACGAAGTTCCTGAAGTGCCCCGGAAACAAGCGGAGCACCCACAGCAGCGCGTGGATCCCGACCCCGCGATGCTTGCCGACGAACAGCAGCGCGGTCGGCGCCGCAGGATCGAGCGGCGGCACGGGGCGGCTGTCGTTCCATGTGAGCTTGGCCTCGAACAGCGCATCGGCCTCGCGCAATTGCGCGCGCGCGGCGTCGTAGTGACGGCGGATCGCGAGGCAGACCACGATCACCAGGCCGGTGATGATGATCGTCACCCAGCCGCCCTCGGTGAACTTTTCCACCACCAGCACCGCAAGGATGCCGCCGGTCACCACCAGGCCGGTTACGGAAAGCGCAAGGCGCCGCAGCCATTTGCGGTCGTCGCGGCGCCTTTGCCACCAGAAGATGACCAGGCCGGCGAGCGAGATCGAGAAGGTAAGGAACACATTGATCGAGTAGAGCACGACCAGCAGTCCCACGCTGCCCTCGCTCCAAACCAGAACCGCGAGCGCCGCCGCGCCCATCAACAGGATCCCGTTCTGGGCGACGAGCCGGCTGGAGAGGTCGCGGAAATGGCGCGGCACCCAGGAGTCCGCCGCCATGTTGGCGAGCACCGCCGGCCCCCCCAGAAATCCGGTATTGGCGGCGATGAACAGCAGGCCCGCCTCGAACGCGAGCACGATGATGAGCCCGGTTTCGTTGGCGAGCGGGCCGCCGAGATCGAAATGCCCGATGATGGACTTGAATACGACGGCGTTCAGCGTCTGCCCCGGGCTGTGCACCGCGTCCCACAGCAGGTAGAGCAGCATGATGCCGCCCGCGGTGAGGGCGAGCGAGGTCGCCATGTAGAACATCGTCCACTTGCCGGTGCGGATGCGCGGCTCGGCGAGCGTGTTGACGTTGTTCGACACCGCTTCCAGACCGGTATAGGTGCCGCCGCCTTGCGAGTAGGCGAGCAGCATGATGCCGACCACCGTAAGCCAGCCCGTCTGGCGCGCCAGAGCCGCGGTCTCCCCCAGCGTCTCCGGCACGAGCTGCGGCAGGCGTTCGGCGTGCGCATAGATGCCGTAGCCGATCAGGAAGACGTGGATCACGACGAAGCCGACGAAGATGGGCAGCAGCACCTTGATGGCTTCCTTCATGCCGCGCAGGTTGAGCGCGAGGAGCAGCGCCGTGGCCGCAATCCCAAACGGGATCTTCCATGTGTGCAGCGCAAGCGGCAGCAGGCTGAACACGGCGTCCGCCCCGCTCGCGATCGAGATCGCGATGGTAAGCACATAGTCCACGATGAGCGCGGCGCCGGAGACCAGCCCCGCGTGCGGCCCGATCAGCTGCGTTGCGACCTTGTAACCGCCGCCGCCGTTCGGAAACAGCTCGATCACCTGGTTGTAGGCGAGCGAGATGATGAACACCGTCACCGCGATCGCGATGGCGAGGTAGAGCCCGAAGTGAGTGTGGGAGCCGAGCGCGAGGTAGGCTTCCTCGGGGCCGTAGTTTGAGGACGACAACCCGTCGGCGCCGAGCCCGACCCACGCGAAGAACGCGATCAGCGCGATGTGGCGGCGCGTGGCCGGATCCATCGGATCGCGCGGCTTGCCGATGACGGCCTCGCGCAGTTTCGTCAGACCGGGCATGCGACTGCGGCTTGTTGTTTATGCGCTCGGCCACCCTGCGGCGGCGCGGATCGGATTCCCACTAGTGCGAAGTCTCGCGTTTTTCGATGCGGCGCGCGAACACGGTCATCTCTCTCGCCGCCTGCTTGTCGCCCTTCGCTTCCGCCACGCCTGCGCCTTCGCGGTATGCCGCGAGCGCCTCGTCGAGCCTGCCGCATTGCTCGAGCGCTCGCCCGAGCAGCTTCCACGCCGCCGAGTAGCCCGGGTCGTGGCGCAACGCCTCGCGCAGATGCACCACCGCTTTCGCCGCATCGCCGGTTTTGAGGTACGCGCTTCCCAGGGAAAATCGCAGCAGCGCATCGTCGCGACCCGCAGCGAGCATCTTCTCGAGATTCTCGGCCAGGGGCTGGGGCATGCGGGGGGCAGTCAAGCAGGGGCCGGAAGATTGAATTCTTGTTGGTAGCGCTTCATCATAGCGCACTCGGGAGCGACCGACCAAAAACACCGGAGAACGTCACATGGCCAAGCAGATCATCCACACCAACGCGGCGCCGAAAGCGATCGGCACTTACTCGCAGGCCGTGCGCTGCGGCAACACGGTGTATCTTGCCGGCCAGATCGGACTCGATCCGGCGACGATGGAACTCATCGCCGGCATCGGCCCGCAGATCCACCGCGTGTTCGAGAACCTGAAAGCCGTCGCACAGGCCGCGGGCGGCGACCTCGGCGACATCGTGAAGCTTACCGTCTATCTCACCGATCTCAACCACTTCGCGCGCGTCAACGAGATCATGGCAACCTGCTTCAAGCAGCCTTATCCGGCGCGCGCGTCAGTCGGCGTGGCGAGCCTGCCGCGCGGCGCGCTGATCGAGATCGATGCCATTATGCATCTCGAGTGATGAGTGCAGAGTGAAAGGAGGGGCGTGAAAACCAAGGTTGCCGACCGCTCATCACTCATCACTCATCACTCATCACTTTCCGGGCTCAGCAGGAGCACGCTGGATCGTCTTGCCAAGCTGGGCATCAACAGCAAGTTTGATCTGGTCCTGCATCTGCCGCTCAGGTACGACGACGAAACGCGGCTCTACCCGATCAATGAGGCGCCGCCGGGCCAGCCGGTGCTGGTCGAAGGCAACGTCGTCGAGTGCCACATCCAGTACCGCCCCAAGCGCCAGCTCCTCTGCCACATCGAGGACGGCAGCGGCGTCCTCACGCTGCGCTTCTTCAACTTCTACACAAGCCAGTTGAAGCAACTCGCGGCCGGCGCCCGCGTGCGCGCATTCGGCGAGATCCGCCACGGCTTCTTCGGTCCCGAGATGGTGCATCCCCGGTATCGCGTGGTGCACGGCGACATGCCGATTGCGCGCGCGCTCACGCCGGTTTATCCGACTACCGCGGGGCTGGCGCAGGACACGTTGCGGCGGCTGATCGCGCGCGCGCTCGCCGACTGCGATCTGCAGGACACGCTGCCGCAGGCGCTGCTCGACCGCCTCGGGCTGCCAGCGTTCCGGGAGGCGGTGCTGCTGCTGCACAATCCGCCGCCGCAGCTCGCGCAGGAGACGCTGCAGGAGCGGCGCCATCCGGCGTGGCACAGGGTCAAGTTCGACGAGCTGCTGGCGCAGCAGCTTTCGATGCGGCTGCACCACGAGCGCCGGCGCGCCGCCGGCGCGCCGGCGCTGAAAGCCCACGGCAGCCTCGCGCGCTCGCTGCTGGCGCGGCTGCCGTTCCGGCTTACCCGCGCGCAGCAGCGCGCCTGGCGCGAGATCGAGCGCGACCTCGCCCGGCCCCACCCGATGCAGCGCCTGCTGCAGGGCGATGTCGGCAGCGGCAAGACGGTGGTTGCGGCGCTGGCGGCGCTGCAAAGCGTGGAGAACGGCTGCCAGGTAGCGGTGATGGCGCCGACCGAAATCCTTGCCGAGCAGCTCTACCACAAATTCGTAGCCTGGCTCGCCCCCCTCAAGGTCGGGCTGGTCTGGCTCTCCGGCAGCCTGGGCCGCAAGGACAAGCGCGCGGCGCTTGCCGCGGTGGCGAAGGGCGAAGCGAAGATCGCGGTCGGCACCCACGCCCTGATCGAGGAGGAGGTCGAATTCGCCGATCTCGCGCTGGCGGTGGTCGACGAACAGCACCGCTTCGGCGTTCATCAGCGGCTCGCGCTGCGCATGAAGGGCTCCCGCCCCAACCCGGGCGCGCAGCCGCACCAGCTGATGATGAGCGCCACCCCCATCCCGCGCACGCTGGCGATGAGCTATTACGCGGACCTCGACGTCTCGATGATCGACGAGCTCCCGCCCGGCCGCACGCCGGTCACGACCAAGCTCGTGTCGGAAGCGCGCCGCGAGGAGGTGATCCGGCGCGTGCGCGATGCGTGTGTGGCGGGCAGCCAGGCCTACTGGGTGTGCCCGTTGATTGAGGAATCAGAGCGCCTGCAGCTCAAGACCGCGCTCGAGACGCACGCCGCGCTCGCCGCGACCTTTCCCGAGCTCAAGCTCGGGCTCGTGCACGGGCGCATGAAGGGCGAGGACAAGGCGCAGGTGATGGACGCGTTCCGGCGCGGCGCGATCCAGCTCCTGGTTGCGACCACCGTGATCGAGGTTGGGGTGGACGTGCCGAGCGCGAGCCTGCTGGTGATCGAGCACGCCGAGCGCATGGGGCTTGCGCAGCTGCACCAGCTGCGGGGGCGCGTCGGCCGCGGCACCGACGTGAGCACCTGCATCCTGCTCTATGCAACCCCCCTCACCGCCGCGGCGCGCGAGCGGCTCAAGATCATCTACGAGAACCACGACGGCTTCGAGATCGCACGCCATGACCTCAGGCTGCGCGGGCCCGGCGAGCTGCTCGGCGCGCGCCAGAGCGGAATGCCGTTGCTCCGCTTCGCCGATCTCAACACCGATCTCGACCTGCTCGATGCGGCGCGCGCGGCGGCGGCGGCGCTGCTGCGCGAGCAACCGGATGCCGCGCGCCGCCACCTCGCGCGCTGGCTCGGCACGCGGCACGAGTACCTGAAGGCCTAGAAAAAGCATTTAGCCGCCGATGGACGCTGATTAACGCCGGTGAAAACCAAGAACATCAAGCCACAGAGGACACAGAGTTCACAGAGAAAGACCATGAACAACAAGGATCGATTTGACTATCTCAACCCTCTGTGTTCTCTGTGCTCTCTGTGGCCAAAATGACCATCCCGCGCGACACGTCCTGGCTGCGCCACCCCGTTCCCGGTACCGCGCGCTATGACCGCTGGCTGATCGACCGCGGCTCGCTCACCAGCCGCATCCAGGCGCGCTGTCCCGCCTTCGGCGTGAAGCTCGAGTTCCAGGGCCGGGGACGCGCCAGCCGCGACGAACGTTTCCTTGGCGCCGGCGGCCGCCGGCACATGGTGGTGCGCGAGGTCTATCTTTATTGCGGCAACACGCCGGTGGTATTCGCGCACAGCGTGGTGCGCAATCGCGATTTGCGCGGCGCGTGGCGCTCGCTCGCAGGCCTCGGCACGCGCCCGCTCGGCGCGGCATTGTTCGCCGATCCCCGGGTCCGGCGCTATCCGCTGCGGTTTCGCAGGCTGAACGCCCGCCACGAGTTGTACCGGCGCGCCTGCCGGAGACTCGCCGCACCGCCCCCGGCGCTGTGGGCGCGGCGCTCGTTATTCTCCCGGCATAAATCGCCTATACTGGTGACCGAAGTCTTTCTCCCGGGAATCTTGGATCTATGACGCTGAAAGAACGTCTGGACGCGTACGAGCGGCTGATGCGGCTGGACAAGCCGATCGGCATCCTACTGCTGCTGTGGCCGGCGCTGTGGGGATTGTGGCTCGCCAAATACGGCTTCCCGGACCCCGACATCCTGCTGATCTTCATCATCGGTGTGATCCTGATGCGCTCCGCGGGCTGCGTCATCAACGACTACGCCGATCGCGATCTCGATCCCCATGTCGAGCGCACCAGGAACCGGCCGCTCGCTGCGCGACTGATCAAACCCGGGGAGGCCCTCGCGCTGGCGGCGGCGCTGCTGCTGCTCGCCCTCGTGCTGGTGCTGCTGTTGAACGCGCTCGCCGTGATGCTGTCCTTCATCGCGCTCGCGCTCGCCGTGATCTATCCCTTCCTGAAGCGCTTCTTCGTCTTTCCGCAGGCCTGGCTCGGGATTGCCTTCGGCTTTTCCATTCCCATGGCGTACGCCGCGCAGACCGGTAACGTGCCGGCGGTGGCATGGGTGATGTTGATCGCCAACATGTTCTGGGCGATCGCCTACGACACCGAGTACGCGATGGTGGATCGTGACGATGACGTCAAACTCGGCCTGAAATCCTCAGCCATCCTGCTCGGCCGCTATGACGTTGCCGGCGTGATGGTCGCGCAGGGCGTGTTTCTCGCCATCATGGTCGTGGTCGGCTACTGGCGGAATCTCGGCATCCTGTATTTCCTCGGACTCGCGTTCGCAGCTGCGCTCATCGTCGACCAGTACCTGCTGATCAATGACCGCGACCGCGAGCGCTGCTTCAAGGCGTTTCTCAACAACAACTGGGTGGGGCTCGCGATATTTGTCGGGCTGGCGCTCGACCTGCATTTCCGCATCAGGTTCTTTTTTTAAGCCGGGAGTGCCGGGGGCCACGGTATGAAGTACAAGGACCTGCGTGATTTCCTGAGCCAGCTCGAGGCGCGCGGCGAGCTGAAGCGCATCGGCGTCGAAGTCGATCCGCGCCTCGAGATGACCGAGATCTGCGACCGCGTGCTGAAGCGCGGCGGTCCGGCGCTCCTGTTCGAAAAGCCCAAGAACCACGCCATGCCCGTGCTCGGCAACCTGTTCGGCACGGTGCGTCGCGTCGCGCTCGGCATGGGGGTCGATGCGGAGGACCCGGTTGCGGCGCTGCGCGAGATCGGCAGGCTCCTCGCTTACTTGAAGGAACCCGAGCCGCCGCGCGGCTGGAAGGACGCGTGGGAGAAACTGCCGCTGCTCAAGCAGGTGCTGGCGATGGAGCCGCGCGCGGTGGCGCGCGCCGCGTGCCAGGAAGTGGTGTGGGAAGGCGCGGACGTGGATCTCGCGCGGCTGCCGATCCAGACCTGCTGGCCGGACGATGTCGCGCCGCTCATCACCTGGGGGCTCACCGTCACGCGCGGCCCCAACCAGCGCCGCCAGAACCTCGGCATCTACCGCCAGCAGGTGATCGCTTCGAACAAGGTGATCATGCGCTGGCTCGCGCAGCGCGGCGGCGCGCTCGACTACCGCGATCACAGCCTCGCTCACCCGCGCGAGCCGTTCCCGGTGGCGGTGGCGCTGGGGGCGGACCCCGCCACCATGCTGGGGGCGGTCACCCCGGTGCCCGATGCGCTCTCCGAGTACCAGTTCGCGGGGTTGCTGCGCGGAGGAAAGACCGAGATCGTGAAGTGTCTGAGCCACGATTTGCACGTGCCGGCAGCCGCGGAGATTGTGCTCGAAGGTTTTATCCAGCCGGGCGAGAGCGCGCTCGAGGGCCCGTTCGGCGACCACACCGGCTACTACAATGAACAAGAGCGGTTCCCGGTTTTTACGGTCAATCGGATCACGACCCGGCGTGATCCGATTTATCACTCGACCTACACCGGCAAGCCGCCGGATGAGCCGGCGGTGCTGGGAATGGCGCTGAACGAAGTGTTCGTGCCGCTGCTCGCCCGGCAGTTCCCCGAGATCGTGGATTTCTATCTGCCGCCGGAAGGTTGTTCCTACCGGCTGGCGTGCGTGAGCATGAAGAAGCAGTACCCGGGGCACGCCAGGCGCGTGATGTTCGGCATCTGGAGCTTTCTGCGCCAGTTCATGTACACCAAGTTCATCATCGTCACCGACGACGACGTCAACATCCGCGA
>JAHFRO010000292.1 GCA_023266245.1 Betaproteobacteria bacterium
TGAACGGAGTTACCTCGACGCGCCGAAGCAATATCGTTCCTATCGCCGCCCCCTCCCGCAGCAGCGGAACGCTCAGCGTCGTTCGGAAGCCAAACTCCTGAGCGAAGGCACGGCCTTCGGGAAACTCCTCCGCCTCGGCCTGGAGATCAGGCACGTGAACGGCCTGCCGCTCGAGCACGGCGCGCCCCGAGGGGATCCCCCGCACGACCGGCATCAAGAGGCCCAGGGGAGAGGGGATGGGACCGTGGTGGGCGGCCAACCTCAGGCTTCCCCCGTCAAGGTGGAACATGGTCGCGTCGTAGGCTCCGCAAAAGCGCGCGGCGCTCGTGACCACTGTGTCCAGCACGGGCTGGAGATCCGTCGGCGAGGTGCTGATGACGCTTAGGATTTCGGCTGTGGCCGTCTGCTGCTCCAGCGATTCGCCAAGATCGCGGTTGCGAACTTCAAGCTTCCGCTCTAGCTCATTCAGGCGCTTGGCCAGCCCACCGTAATCCTTGCGCCAGCGACGATACACCTGCTCGGTGATGCCCGCTTGTTTGCACGCCCGCGACACCGCCTTGCCGCTTGCGATCAAGCGTTCAATCTGACGCAGTTTGTTGACAATTTGTAGCGGGGTGAACACCTTCTTGGGCATGATTCACGCCTTCCTTACAAGTAGATCGCTCTCTACATCATCTTTGCAGAGTAATAGCTGGACGAGTTGCTGCTCGCAATCGGCAATTTCCGCCGCGTCGTCATTCGATCACCTCGTCAGTAGCCGTATCCGATCGGGGCCGGATGTGAGATAATCCGGATTTCCGGAATCCGGAGGACGTTATGGACATTGTCAAGCTCGGCAAAAAGGGCCAGCTCTCGCTGCCCGCGGGGGTGCTGCGCAAGCTGGGACTGCAGGGCGCGGCGACGCTGCTGGTTGAGGCGACCGACGACGGCGCCGTGATTTTGCGGCCCGCCGCTGTGTATCCGATCGAGCTGTACACCGACGCCCGCATCAAGGAGTTCGACGCAGCGAACCGGCGCACCAAATCCGAGCAAGCCCGCGTGCGCAAGGTTCTCGGGCGACGCAAGCGGTGAAGCTGTTTCTCGACGCCAACGTCATTTTCTCGGCGGCGCATCGCGAAGAGGGCCGTTCGCAGGATCTGGTCTCGTTGGCGCGCGCAGGTCACTGCGAGCTGCTCACCTCCACGCACGCGCTGGAGGAGGCGCGGCGCAATCTTGAACTCAAGTCGGGTGGATTCGAGCACCGGCTCGCGGACGTACTCGCGCAGCTTACGGTAATCGCCGAAGCGCCCGCCGCCGTGGTCGAATGGGCCACAGAACAAGGCCTGCCACTCAAGGACGCGCCGATCCTTGCCGCCGCGGCACACGCGAAGGCAGAGCTGCTGGTCACGGGCGATACGCGCGACTTCGGTCGTCTGTTCGGCCGCACGCTGCGCGGAGTTCAGGTGGTCGCTCTTGCGCGTGCCGTAGACATCGTGCTCAAGGACGCCGGCGCGTAGGACGCGTCGCGTTGAGCGGCACGGAGTATCCGCTCGAACACGACGACGTAATCCGGCACGGCAATGTCCGATCTTGACGTTCATTCGATCACCTTGTCGGCGCGCACGAGGATCGAGTTGGGAATCTTGATGCCGAGCGCATTGGCGGTTTTCATGTTGATCACTAGCTCGAATTTTGTTGATTGCTCGACCGGGATGTCGCCCGGCTTCGCGCCCTTGAGGATCTTGTCCACGTAGGTTGCGGCGCGCCGGAAATCCTCGGCAATATTCTGCCCGTAGCTCATCAGGCCCGCCGCCTCTGCGTATAGCCGAGTCGCCGATATGGAGGGCAGCCGATGCTTCACCGCCAGTTCGGCGATCCGGTGCCGCTGCTGGTTGAAAAATCCGTCGAGTGCGACGATCAGAGCTTCTGCGCGCTCGCGAGTCATCGTGGCAAAGGCAGCCTCGAGTTCCTCGGCGGTGCGCGCCTCGACAGAGACGATCCTTACGCCTGCGGTCTGCGCGGCCGCCTGAACACTCTGCACGATCGCTGGATGGGCCGAATTGGTGGGGTTGACCAGCACAGCAGCGCGCGCGAGTCTAGGCGCAAGGTCACGCAGCAGATCCAGATGCTTGGGGCTAAGGTCCGCGGTCAGATTCGACAGCCCGGTGATGTTGCCGCCCGGCCGCGCGAGGCTCTCCACGAACCCGCTGCCGACCGGGTCGATGGAAGTTCCCATGACGACGGGAATGCTGGCCGTCGCTTTCTTGGCCGCGGTGATGGCCTGATTTCCCGCCGCCACGAGGACATCTACTTTCAGTTGCACCAGTTCCTCCGCCAGGCCCGGCAGGCGCTCGAGCTTGCCCTCGGCGAAGCGCCACTCGATCATTAGATTTTTCTGCTCCACATAACCGAGTTCGCGCATTCCGAGCGGAAACCCGCCGTAAGAATCCGTTTCGAGCGAAACCGGGCGGCGCGGTGCGAGAAAACCGATCCGCCAGACCTTGGGCTGATGCTGAGCAAATAGTGGCAGCGGCGCGAGCGCGATGCCCGCAAGCATGGCGCGCAGCAGAGTTCGCCGCGTGCGCAACGCTCGGTCATGCCGAAAGTCGCTGGAATCGAACTCGACCATATCGCCCCCTCCCTAGATGAGGCACGCCTGAATGTGCCGTGGGACCCGAGATCGTGGGGGCGCCGGGCGCGAAGACGAAGGCGTCTACGCTCCCGCGGTCTATGTTAGC
>JAHFRO010000109.1 GCA_023266245.1 Betaproteobacteria bacterium
CGATCAGGCCGCAAGCAAGACGCACAACAAGCTGGCGCAGCCGCAGAACCGCTGGCAGCGCTTCGTGCGTTACGTGTGGGACAAAAACCGCGGCCGTGGGTGATGTGACTCAACAGAAGCGAGATTAAAACGGAGATAAACGCGAATGGAAGCCCCTGCTAAAGACTGCTTTGGGTTTGATTGATCTGTGTTCATCTGCGTTCATCTGCCGTTCCATTACGCTTTTTCAAACTGCTTCTAGCCGCAAACGCGCGATTCAGCGCGTGCGGCTAAGCACCGTTTTCAGAAATTCGACGCCCCACGCGACACCGAAACCGGTGACGTCGGTCGCGACGGCGCCGAGCCCCCCCTTGCAGCTCGAGCCCGAGAGATCCATGTGGATCCAGGGAACTTTTCCCACGAAGCGCTTGAGGAAACGCGTGGCGAAAATGTGGTCGGCCTGCCCTTCCATGGTGCACTGCTTGACGTCGGCGATCTGGCTCTCGAGCGCCTCGTCGTAGTCCTCGTCGAGCGGAAGGGTGCATACCCGCTCGCCGCTCGCGCGACCCGCCGCAATCGCACGCCGCGCCAGCTCATCGCTCGTGGCAAAAACTCCGCTGTAGCGGTCACCGAGCGCCACGTGCATGCTGCCGGTGAGGGTGGCGAAATCCACCATGAGATCGGGTTTGCCGCGCGCGGCAAGCGTCAGCGTGTCGGCGAGCACCATGCGCCCTTCCGCATCGGTGTGGACGATCTCTATAGTGGTACCATTCAGCGCCGTGACGACCTCGTTCTGCTTGTAGGCGCGTGGGCTCAGGTTGTTCTGGGCGATCGCCATCCAGCAGTCGAGATTCAGCGGCAGTTTCCATTCGCTCGCCGCAAGCAGGATGCCGAGCGCCACCGCCGAGCCGTTCATGTCCTCGTGCATGCCGTGCATGGTGCGCGCACTCTTCAAATTGTGCCCGCCGGTGTCGAAGCATATGCCCTTGCCCACCAGCGCGACGTGCTTGCGCGTCTTGCTGCCGCGATAGGACAGGTGGACGATCGCGGCGTCCTCATCGGCGCTGCCCTGCGCCACGGCGACGAAGGCGCCCGCGCCCATCTTGCGCAGACGTTTCACGTCGTACTCCTCGTGCCGCCAGCCCCGCTGTTGGGCCAGTTGCCTCACGCGCGCGCGGTAATTCGCCGGCGTCAACTCATTGGGCGGGAGCACGGTCAGCTCGCGGCACAGGAGATTGCCTTCGGCAACCGCTTGCTGTAGCGCTAAACCATCCGCGGCACGGTAACCGTAGAGCCGCAGCGCGCGCAACACCGCCCCGTCAGGTTTCCTTTTACGCTCCGGCAGGCGTGCGCCGTTCACCCAGGCCGCGTACACCGCAAGTTCCGCGGCACGCCGTCGCTCGGTCGCAGCGCCGAACACGGCAATGACGATCTCTTCGGGTTTTTCCGCCAACACCAGCGACAGCGCCTTGCGCAACACCGTATGCTGTTCGAACACGGATTTCGCCGGATCGAGCATGACCCACGCCGCCAGCGCGCCTTGCGGAAGATCGGTAGCAATCGGGGACTTCGCGAGCTCATCCAACTTCTTCTTGCGGCGCGCGAGCGCGGCAGCGAGCACCTCCATGAACGGTACGCCCCTCACCGCTTCCAGCTTGGCGGCTTTCGGCAGCACCAGCACCGCATGTTTCCCGCGCGGAAGGTCCGCCGCGGTGAGCGGGACCCCATTTTGTTCAATCTTTGCCAGCATAAGAGGCTCTAAGCACGTGCCGTCCGAAATGCGCAGAGTTGCGAATTATAACCAACCCGGATTGGGCTGCGCCGCGCGAAATCGATTAAAATTGCCGCCATGCCGACGGCTCCTTCGCTTCCCGCGTCCCGAGTCCCGAGTCCCGAGTCCCACCCTTCGGAAATATGCGCCAATACCTCGACCTGATGAAACACGTGCTCGATCACGGCACGCGCAAGAGCGACCGCACCGGCACCGGCACTCTCAGCATCTTCGGGACCCAGTTGCGCTTTGACCTGAACGCGGGATTCCCCCTGCTGACCACCAAGAAGGTGCACCTCAAGTCGATCATCCACGAGCTGCTGTGGTTCCTGAAAGGCGACTCCAACACCCGGTATTTGAAGGACCATGGGGTCACGATCTGGGACGAATGGGCAGACGCGAACGGCAACCTGGGCCCGGTGTACGGCTACCAGTGGCGCTCGTGGCCGGCCGCCGACGGGCGGCACATCGACCAGATCAGCCAGATGATCGAGCAGATCCGGAAAAACCCCGATTCGCGGCGGCTGATCGTTTCGGCGTGGAACGTGGGCGACCTCGACAAGATGGCGCTGCTGCCGTGCCACGCGTTCTTCCAGTTCTACGTCGCGGGCGGCCGGCTCTCCTGCCAGCTCTACCAGAGGAGCGCCGATCTCTTTCTCGGCGTGCCGTTCAACATCGCATCCTACTCGCTGCTCACGATGATGGTCGCACAGGCGTGCGGGCTCAAGCTCGGCGACTTCGTGCACACCTTCGGCGATACTCACCTCTATCTCAACCATCTCGACCAGGCGCGCGAGCAGCTCTCGCGCCAGCCGCGCAAGCTGCCGACGATGAGGCTCGATCCCGCTGTGAAGAACCTGTTCGACTTCCAGTACGAGGACTTCACGCTCGAGAACTATGATCCGCATCCCGCGATCCGGGCGCCCATCGCGGTGTAGCCGCGACCGGCGCCAGTTCCGGGTTCAAGGTTCAGGGTTCAAGGTTCAGGGTCTGGTTTTGGGCGGGTCATGCGTGATATCGAGGAACAACTTGGAAAGTTCTGACAGTACAACTCGGAACCCGGAACACGGAACACGGAACCGCGACACGCCCCGCGTGTCGCTCATCGTGGCGATGGCGAAAAACCGCGTGATCGGCGCGAACGGCGCGATACCCTGGCACCTCCCCGAAGAGCTCAAGCGGTTCAAGAGCCTCACCCTGGGGCACCACGTCATCATGGGCCGCAAGACCTATGAGTCGATCGGGCGGCCGCTGCCGGGCCGCGCCTCGGTCATCGTCACGCGCCAGCGCGGTTACCGCGCGCCGGGAGCGCTGGTCATGCATTCGCTCGATGAGGCATTTGCCGCGTGTGGCGGCGACAGCGAAATCTTCGTTATCGGCGGGGCCGAGCTCTACGCCCAGGTGCTGCCGCGTGCCGACCGCCTTTATCTCACGACAGTGGATGCCGAGATCACAGGCGACACTTACATGCCGGAATTCGAGTCGAGCGACTGGCGCGAAGTCTCCGCCGAGTCGTTTGGCGCTGACGAGCGGCATCGCTATCCCTTCCGCTGCGCGGTCTATGAGCGGATCCGAAAGTGAAACTTTCCAAGAAGACCAACAGAAGCCGCCGATGAACGCAGATGGACGCAGATAAGAGACAGATCACCTCCAACCGCCAAGACGCCAAGACGCCAAGAAAAAAGCGGATTGGACTTGTCTTGATGTTGCATTCTTCCAGTTCTTGGTTTTCCTCTGCGTCCTCCGCGTCCTCGGCGGTGAGAGGTTTCGGCGTTTATCAGCGTTTATCTGCGGCCGGATCTCGTCTCTTGGTTTTTGAGGTGGGTTCTGCACTGCGGCTCGCCTGCGCGCTGCTCGCCGCGGGCTGCCTCGGTCTCGCAGCGGCGCAGGACAAAATCAACGTCGAGGACTTGAAGGTCCGCGCGGAGGCGGGCGAAAAGACCGCGACCCGTCAGCTGGCCGAGGCGTATTACCTCGGCAAGGGCGGGGTCGGGCAGAATTTCAGCGAGGCGGCGCGCTGGTATCTCAAGCTCGCCCAGCAGGGCGACGCGCGCGCGCAGACCAGCATCGGCCTGATGTACGCTCGCGGCGACGGCGTCGAGAAGAACTTTGAGACCGCGCGCAAGTGGTGGAGCTTCGCCGCCGCGCAGAACGACCCGGGCGCGCAGTACAACCTCGGGCTGATCTACTCGCGCGGCGAAGGCGTCGCGCAGGACTACGCGCAGGCGGTGCAGTGGTACACCAAGGCGGCGCAGCGCGGACACGTGCAGGCCCAGCACAACCTCGGCATGCTCTACCATGAAGGCAAGGGCCTGGAACGTGATCCGGTACGCGCCTACTTCTGGATCAAGGTCGCCGCGCTGCTAGGCGATGACCTCGCCCAGGAATCGCTGAAAAAGGTCTCCTCCGGCATGAGCTCGGCGCAGATCGCTGAAGCCGAAGCCCAGGCCAACGACTGGATGAAGAAGGCCAAGAAATCCTTCAAGTAAGTCGCCCGGCCACATTCATCAGGGCTTCAACGGCGCCGTCTGGCGGCCGCGACGCTATCCAGCCCAGGCCGGAGCCCTACGGCGGCAACGGCTCGCGGCGCCCGCCAGGCAACAAAAAAGGCGGGCCGGAACCCGCCTTTCCCAAGTGATGCCTGGACCGGCCTAAATGACGCGCACGTCCGGCAGCGGGAAGCCGTTGAAGTTGCTGGCGTAGGCCGTGGTGTAGGCGCCGGCGTTGGCAATATAGATGAAGTCGCCATCCTGCATGTCCTCGGGGAACAGCTCGTCGCGCATGCACACGTCCACCGAGTCGCAGGTGGGGCCGGCGATGTTCCAGGGGATGAGCTTGCCTTGGCGGTCGGTGAGCACGTCGTAGCGCAGCCCTTCGGTGGTCTCGAGGATGCCGCCGAACACGCCCGCGTCCCAGTACATCCAGCGCTTGCCGGAGCGGGTGGCGGTGCCTACCACGCGGCAGATGAAGAAACCGGCGTCGGACACGAAATAGCGCCCGGGCTCGGCCATCACCCGCACGCTCTGCGGCACATCGCGCAGGGCGTGGTTCACGACCTCGGCGATCTTCTCGATCGAGGGGATGGGTTTGACATGGCGCACCGGGTAGCCGCCGCCGATGTTGAGCAGCCGCGGCTTCAGGCCCGCCAGCCGCATCTTCCTGAACACGCGCTTCGCGCCCTGGATGCCCACCCGCCAGTTCTCCGGGTTGCGGCACTGCGAGCCGACGTGGAAGGTGACCCCCGCCAGGTCGGCCTTGAGAGCCGCCGCCTCGGCGATGATGGGGTCCACTTCGTCGGCAGCCTTGACCCCGAACTTTCCCGAAAGCGGCCAGTCGCTGCCGACGTTGGGGGCCTCTATCCGCACATAGAGCTTGGCGTCGGGCTTGATGCTGACGATCTTGCGCAGCTCCTCGACGCTGTCCAGCACGTACCATTCCACGCCCCTCGCCGCGGCGTATTCGAGGTAGGCGCGCGACTTCATCGGGTTGCTGTAGTAGATCTCCGCGGCCGGCACCCCGAGTTCGAGCAGGAGGTCGAGCTCGGTGATCGAGGCGATCTCGAAGCCCGCGCCCTCCTCGATCAGCGTCTTCAGCACGCGCGGATCGGGGTTGGCCTTGACCGCGTAGTGCGGGTGCACGCGCGGCATCGCGGCCTTGAAGCGGCGGACCTTGTTGCGGATGAGGCTGGTGTCGACGAGCAGGAACGGCTTGCTGTATCCCTGCTTGAGCGCTTCCCGGACGTGGCTGAAGTCCAGGCGGACTTCGGGATGCGTGTCGAAGAGTTGGGACTGTTCGGTTTCGGGCGTGGTTTGCGGTTTCTTGAAGGCGACAGGGCGCACGGCCATCAAAGTTCTCCTTGAGACCTAGGTTTCAGGTATGTGCAGCGCGACCACATCTGCCATCCGGCAGCACTTCCTTGCCATAGTCATGATGACCTCCTTGCCAGCCGAAAAGTCAGTCACAAAATTGCAAAACTTGCGCGAATTATAGGATCAATTCAGCAGGAATCAAGAGATTTTTGCGGTTTTTTGAAAATAATTTTCCGTGTACGTGTCGTCCGCGCGACAGCGACGACGCGTGCGGGCGGCAGTGGAGAGGCGTCCAACAGCCGGCGAGTGCCGCGTCGGAGCGCCCGCGCGCTGCCCGAAATGCTCTCGCCGCCGCGTCGACGGCGGCGCTGCTCCCGTTAAGCAGCGGCGCCATACCCGACCCGAGTCCGGCCGGATCGAGCACGGCTCGGCTCCCACTTAGAGTCTCTGGAGCTCGATGAAGGCAATCTCAGGCGGCGTAGGCACGCGCGGGAGCTAGAGCCTCTAACACCGTCAAACGCACGTGCGTTGCTGCCAGAATTGGTGATGGCGCGAAGCGAGGTGCAGCCAATATGTCGATATTGGCAAGCTGAGCGACAAAGCCAGCGCCGATTCTGGCTGCAACCCTTCAGGGCTGGCGCGAGTTTTGGCCCATGGCTTTGTCGCAAGTCCCTGGCTTAGGAGTACTAAGCGGCGGGCCTTGCTCCGTGCCCTGAGCCAAAATCGTGCCAGCGCATCGTGTGTTTGACGGTGTTAGAGGCTCTTAGGACCTGCTCGTAGAAGCGGATCGCCCGCTTGAAGTCAGCGACCCCAAGGGTGACGAGGCTGAGGCGGGGTTCCATCAGGCAGGATTCAGAATTCGGTATTCAGGATTTAGCAAACCGGCTGCCTACCGCGCGCCTGGTCACCGATCACCAGCGTCAAACCTTCGGCGGGGTAACACCCCGCTGGCCCTGGTACTTGCCGCCGCGGTCCTTGTACGACACCTCGCAGACGTCGTCCGGGGCCGACTCGAGGAAGATCACCTGGGCCACCCCTTCGTTGGCGTAGATCTTGGCCGGGAGCGGCGTGGTATTGGAGAACTCCAGGGTGACGTAGCCCTCCCACTCCGGCTCGAGCGGCGTGACGTTCACGATGATGCCGCAGCGGGCATAGGTGGACTTCCCAAGCGTCAACACGATGATGTTTCGGGGGATGCGGAAGTACTCGACCGTCCGGGCGAGGGCGAAGGAATTGGGCGGGATGATGCAGACGTCGCCCTTCAGATCCACGAACGAGTGCGGGTCGAAGTTCTTGGGGTCGACGATGGTGGTGTTGATGTTGGTGAAGAGCTTGAATTCGTTCGAGCAGCGGATGTCGTAGCCGTAGCTCGAGGTGCCGAACGACACCACCCTGTGGCCGTTCACTTCCTTGATCTGGCCGGGCTCGAAGGGCTCGATCATGCGCTGCTCGAGCGCCATGCGGCGGATCCAGCGGTCTGATTTTATGGACACACTCCTGGCCCTTAGACGACGCGGATCTGTGTGCTGTACGGGCCGAGCTGCGCGTCGTTGGTCAGCAGCACGGCCGGCTCGGCCAGCGCCTGCGCCACCAGCAGCCGGTCGAACGGGTCCTTGTGCAGGTCAGGCAAAGATACAACGCCGGCGGCATGCGCGGAGGTAACCGCCAGCTCAACGAACCCCGCCTCCGTCAACGCGCGTAGCAGACGAGGCAGATCGACGCGGAAATCTCGGCGCCGCAACCCGCTCTTGACGGCGATCTCCCACACGCTCGCGGCGCTGTAGAGCACGGTGTTGGCCGGATCCGTCAGCAGGTCGCGCACCGCAGCTGGCAACTTGCGGCTTGCCGCAACCGACCAGAGCAGCAGGTGCGTGTCGACGAGCAGCCGCATCAACGCCCGCCGAAAAAGGCCTGGAGCAACTCCTCGGGCAGCGGGGCGTTGAAGTCTTCCGGGATGCGGAAGCGCCCGTCCAGCAGGCCCAGCTTGCGCGGCCCGCCGCGCGGCGCAAGGGGCGCAAGGCGGGCAACCGGTCGTCCCGCGCGGGCGATGACGATTTCCTCGCCCGCCTCGGCGCGCTCGACGAGCTGGGAGAGGCGGGTCTTGGCGTCGTGGATATTGATCTTTTCCATGGGTTGCCCTGGCGGCAGTCAAGGTTAGCTAATTCTAGTCCACCCGGGTGTCCCGGTCAACGCGTGACG
>JAHFRO010000293.1 GCA_023266245.1 Betaproteobacteria bacterium
CGTTTATCTGCGGCTGATCGATCTAACCCTTGAACCGCCAGCGCTCCGCCGCGATGTCGTCGGACTCGCGCGTCTCGACCCAGCGCGTCCCGGCGGGAGTCTGCTCCTTCTTCCAGAACGGCGCGCGGGTCTTGAGGTAGTCCATGATGAACTCGCAGGCGGCGAACGCGTCGCCGCGGTGGCTGCCGGTCACTACCACCAGCACGATCTGATCGACGGGTTTCAATCGGCCGACCCGATGCACGACCAGTGCGTCGAGAACGTTCCAGCGCGAGCGGGCCTGGCCGATGATTTCCTCGATCGCCTTCTCGGTCATTCCCGCATAGTGCTCGAGCGTCATCTCAGAGACCGCGCCGCCCTCGTTCACGTCGCGAACGACGCCAATGAAGCTCGCGACCGCGCCAACCTTCGGGTTGTTGCGGCGGAGCGCCGCGATCTCGGCGCTCACGTCAAAATCAGCGGTCTGAATCCTCACAGTCATGGCAAATCTCTTCTAAAAATCTCAAACCACAAAGGACACGAAGGTTTCGTTAAAAATGAATCTTGTGTTGATTTTCCTTTGTGTCCTTCGTGTCCTTAGTGGTTAAAGACTTTGGTCTCTTGGCGTCTTGGCGGCGCTCTTTCACCCGCCGGTGACCGGAGGAAAGAAAGCGATCTCGTCGCCGTCGGCGATCTGCGTATCGCCGTGCGCCATGGCCAGGTTGACCGCCGCGCGCACCGGTTTGCTCGGTGCCAGTTCCTGCTCCCACACGCTGCCGCGCGCCACCAGCAGCGCGCGCAGGCCTTCGAGGTCACGTACCGTGGCAGGCAGTGCGATTTGCTCCGAACCCATGCCCAGCGCCTCGCGCAGGCGGGCAAAATAAAGCACTGTAACCATGACGGACGAGTTAACCGGCTGGCCTCCGTGGCCGGTCCACGTTGAACGAAAGAGAAATTATGCTCTCCGGTGGCAGCAATGTCAGTACCAAAATTCCCGTATCTCAGTTAGTGACGCGCCGGCACTAACCGTAGTTGTTCCGTTACGTTAACCCAACGTGGTGGAGTATGAAGTGAGTGATACCCGGCGCGTCATCCAGGTCGAACCGCGGCAGACGCGTTGCCAAGGGCTGGTCGCTGGCCACCGCTATGATGTTCTCATCGTGTGGGTGCAGCAGTGGCTCCCCTACCGAAGCGCGGTAGACCTCGAGCTTGGGTATCGCCTCGCGCTTGAAACCTTCCACCAGCAGCAGGTCGCACGGCGAGATACGCTTGATGTGCTCCGAGAGTCCCGGCTCCGGCGCGCCGCGCAGCTCGTGCATCAGCACCCAGCGCCGCGACGAGGTCACCAGCACCTCGGAGCAGCCCGCGTGCCGGTGGCGATACGAGTCCTTGCCGGGCTGGTCCACTTCAAAGGTGTGATGCGCGTGCTTGATCAGCGATACCTTGAAACCACGCGCGACGAACAGCGGGATCAGTCTCTCGATCAGCGTGGTCTTGCCGCTGCCCGACCAGCCCGCGACACCGAAAATCTTCATATTCGAAAGTGATGGATGACGGCGGATGATACTGCGGATGACGGCGTGAGCCAACGCGGGCAAGGGGGCGGCCTCCCCGGGGCGCCGTCGGTGGCTGTGGGCCGTCCATGGTATCGTCCCGCCGTCATGGACCTGGTCGAAGTCGCGATACTGTGCGCGTCGTTCTTCGTCGTGGCGACGCTCTACACCACCGTCGGTCACGCGGGCGCATCCGGCTATCTCGCCATGATGGCCCTGGTGGGCATGGCCCCCGCAGCAATGCGCCCGACAGCGCTGCTGCTGAACGTGCTGGTGGCCGCGTTCACCGTCTACCGCTTTCGCCGCGCGCGCCATTTCTCATGGCCCGGCCTGTGGCCATTCCTGCTCGGTTCCGTGCCGTTGGCAGCGCTGGGAGGCATGCTGAGCCTGTCGCGCGGCGGCTATTACGCGGCAGTCGGGGTCGTCTTGCTGTTGTCGGCGCTATATCTCGTGTGGCGGGCACTCGGCTCGCGCGCGAGAATGGAAGAAGGCGTAGTGCACGTGAGGAGGCTGCCGGCGGTCTTCATCGGCGCCGTGATCGGCCTGATCTCGGGCCTCACGGGAACGGGCGGAGGGATATTCCTGAGCCCCGCCCTGCTGGTGCTCAACTGGGCCGGTCCCAAGACGACCGCGGGCATCGCCGCCCCGTTCATCCTGGTGAACTCGATGGTGGCGCTCGTCGCCGGATCATTGACCGTGCAATCGCTGCCGAGCGAGCTGCCGGCGTTAGCCGCCGCTGCCCTGGCCGGGGCGTTCCTCGGCACCTGGCTCGGCCTGGAGCGACTGCATCAAAGGGGGCTGCTCATGACCCTCGCGATCGTAATGTCGCTGGCAGGACTGAAGCTCCTCCTCACCGCGTAGCCGTCGCATTCGGAAAAAACAGCTGTTCGCCGCCGATCCGGTAGTCGGCGATCGCCTTCTGCCCTTCGGGCGAGACGATCCAGTCTATGAACGCTAGTCCGAGATCCTTCTTGATGTGCTTGTGGCGCTGGGGATTGACCAGCATGATGCCGTACTGGTTTAACAGGCGCTGATCGCCTTCCACCAGGATTGCGAGTTCACCCCGATTCTTGAAGGACAGCCACGTGCCGCGGTCGGCGAGGACGTAGGCGTTCATGCCGGAGGCGGAGTTGAGCGCCGGCCCCATGCCCGAGCCGGTCTCGCGATACCAGG
>JAHFRO010000034.1:0-2173 GCA_023266245.1 Betaproteobacteria bacterium
CGCCGTTCGCCGCTGCGGTCGAGGCAGTCGCCTCCACCGGCGGGCAGATCATGCCGCCGGTCATGGGCGCCGCAGCGTTCGTGATGGCGGAATTCCTGGCGGTGAGCTACTTCCAGGTCACGATCTGGGCGATCATTCCCGCGGTCCTCTACTACGTGGCGGTGTTCTTCGCCGTGCACTTCGAGGCGAAGCGCGTGGGCCTGCTCGGGCTGCCGCGCTCGGAGATCCCCCCGTTCGGCCGGGTCATGCGCGAGCGCGGCCATCTGTTCATTCCGATCCTGGTGGTCCTGTCCGGGCTCATCGCCGGATACAGCGCACCACTGTGCGCGCTCGCCGGGGCGCTCTCCTGCATACCGGTCGCGCTGTTGCGCAAAGGCACGCGCCAGGACATCTCGTGGAAGACGGCGTGGGGCGCGCTCGAAGACGGCGCCAGGAATTCCATAGCGGTAGCACTTGCCTGCGCCTGCGCCGGCATCATCATCGGGCTTATCGCACTGACCGGCGCGGCGATCAACTTCACCGCTATCGTAGTCGGGCTCGCCAAGGATCTGCTGCCGCTGGCGCTGGTGCTGACCATGCTCGCCGGCATTGTGCTCGGCATGGGCATGCCGACGACACCCGCCTACATCGTGATGGTATCGCTGCTGGTGCCGGCGATCATCAAGCTGGGCGCGATTCCGCCGGCGGCGCATATGTTCGCGTTCTACTTCGCGATCCTTTCCGCAATCACGCCGCCGGTCGCGCTCGCGGTCTATGCCGCCGCGAGTCTTGCCAAAACCAAACTGTGGGAATCGGGCTGGGAGGCGGTGCGGATCGGCGCAGCAGGATTCATTGTGCCCTTCATGTTCGTGTTCGAGCCCTCGCTGCTCATGATCGGCGACTGGTTCACGATCCTCACCTCCTTCGTTTCCGCCACCATCGGCGTGATCTGCCTCGCCGCGGGCCTGTACGGCTATCTTTTCCGCGAAAACAAAATGTGGGAGCGGGTGCTGCTGGTCGTCGCCGCGGTGCTGTTGATCAAGCCCGGTTACATTTCAGACGCCATCGGATTGGCGCTGCTCGCGTGCGTCGCTATCAACCAGAAGTTCCTCGATCCCGGCAAGGTCGCGGCCTCCCGACCTGCCGCCAAGTAAAACCCATCTAGCCACAGAGGGCACCGAGAGAGGCCCTATAATCCTGCCTCAACTCTGTGATCTCTGTGTTCCCTGTGGCTTCAATTCGGGTTTTGTCAGCGCTGGCTCTTGTCGCGGCGGCAGCGGGCGGTGTGACCGCGCAGACGTATCCGCACAAGCCCATCCGCCTGATCGTGCCGTTCGCGCCCGGCGGGCCGGCGGACATCCAGGCGCGGCTCATCGGGCCCAAGCTCACCGAGGCGTGGGGCCGGCCGGTTATCGTTGAGAACCGCGGCGGCGCCAACACGATCATCGCGACCGAACTCACGGCAAAAGCCGACCCCGACGGGCACACGGTGCAGATCATCGGGGCGGGCTTCACCATCAACGTGAGCCTCTATCCGAAATTGCCGTACGACAGCCTCCGAGATTTCGCTCCCGTGACCCAGCTGACCTCGGGCCCGGCGATCGTGGTCGTGCACCCTTCGCTGCCGGCACGCTCGGTGAAGGAATTGATTGCGATCGCGAGGGCACGGCCGGGGCAGGTCGTATACGCTTCGGCCGGCAGCGGCTCGCCCAGTCACCTCGCGGTCGAGCTGTTCAAGGTGATGACGCAGACCGACCTCGTACACGTTCCTTACAAAGGTGCGGCGCCGGCGATGACTGATCTCATTGCAGGCCAGGTACAGGTGAGCTTTCCCACCATCCTCGCGGCGCTGACGCACGTGAATAACGGAAGGTTGCGGGCGCTGGCGGTGACCGGAGCGCAGCGTTCGCCGGCCGCGCCGGAACTGCCGACCATGGCAGAAGCCGGTGTCCCCGGCTACGAGGCCGCGAACTGGTTCGGAACTGTGGTCCCGGCAAAGACCCCGCCCGCTATTGTCTCAAAGCTGAGCCAGGAAATCGCACGCGTGCTGCGCCTCGCGGACGTACGGGAGCGGTTGCTGACCCAGGGCATGGAACCGGTCAGCAACACACCTGAAGCATTCTCCGCCTACATCAAGTCGGAAATTGCCAAATGGGCGAAGGTCGTGAAGGCCTCCGGCGCGCGCCCGGACTAG
>JAHFRO010000034.1:2273-4857 GCA_023266245.1 Betaproteobacteria bacterium
ACTAGCGCTCGATGCGCGTGATCTTCGAGCCCTCGAACGTCAGGTTGTACATGAGCCCCTTGTTGGAGAAAATGAAGCCGATGATGGGCTCTTTGGCGGTTTCGGTGCTGATCTCGCCGCCGGCGCCGAGCGTAGCGAGCGCGACGCTTCCGTCCACGCCCGCCTGCCAGCCCTGGCTCTTGCGGAAGTCGTCGAGCACCTTCTGATTCATGAAGAGAATGATCTGCGACCTGACCTGGGCGCCGAGCTGGAAGCCGATCGAGGCCGCAGCGATGCTGTAGTAGGCGGCGGTCCGGCCCTTCACCAGCAATGCGCCCTCTCCGTACTCCCCGCCGATGCCGATGCCCGCCTTGAACACCTTCGGAAACACCAGCATGCCCGACGCCTGCTGGGCAAGCCGCTTGCCGGCGCTGGTGTGCTTGTAGAAATTATCGATCGCCTCCTGCACTTCGGCGTCGATCTCCGCCTTGGATGCCGCCAGGGCCGGCCCAGCGGCGACCAGGCCGAGCGCGACCAGCAAGGCGGGAACGAGCAGGTACCTGGATCTGATCACATGGCCTCCTTGCGGACGAGGTGTTGTTTAACTTACACCCAGTGCGGGAGCGCCGCAATTCCTCCCGTGCCGCGGCGGGCAGCATCCTCCCTCTGCTAGAATGATTTCATGCGCCCGGTGGCTGAAGCGGCCCCAGTAGATCTTGCCCGGCGACGCGAGGTGGTCGCCGCGCTGCGTGCCTTCCTCCCGGAAGCCTCCGTGCTGTTCGACGAGGAGGACGTCAAACCCTACGAGTGCGACGGGCTGTCCGCTTACCGCCAGTTGCCGATGGTGGTGGCGCTACCGGAAACCGAAGAGCAGGTCTGCCGCATCCTCAGGACCTGTCACGGGATGCGGGTGCCGGTGGTCGCGCGTGGCGCGGGAACCGGGCTCTCGGGCGGCGCGCTGCCGCTCGGCAACGGCGTGCTGCTCTCGCTCGCCAAGTTCATGCGCATCGTGGAAGTGGACCCGCAGGCGCGCAGCGCGCGCGTGCAGCCCGGCGTGCGCAATCTCGCGATTTCGGAGGCCGCCGCTCCGCTCGGCCTCTATTACGCGCCGGACCCCTCCAGCCAGATCGCGTGCACCATCGGCGGCAATGTCGCCGAGAATTCCGGCGGCGTGCATTGCCTCAAGTACGGGCTGACCGTGCACAACCTACTCAAACTGCGGGTGGCCACCATCGAGGGCGGGATCGTCGAGATCGGCTCCGAGGGGCTCGATGCCGCGGGCTATGACCTGCTCGCGCTGATGACCGGCTCCGAAGGCCTGCTCGGAGTGGTGACCGAGGTCACGGTCAAGCTCCTGCCCGATCCGGAATTCGCGCAAGTGGTGATGGCAGCATTCGACGATGTGGGAAAAGCCGGCAACGCCGTCGCCAACGTGATCGCCGCCGGCATCATCCCGGCGGGACTGGAAATGATGGACCAGGCGGCGACCCGCGCGGTCGAGGATTTCGCGCACGCCGGTTATCGAACCGATGTCGCAGCCATCCTGCTGTGCGAATCCGACGGCACGCAGGAAGAAGTCGCCGATGAGATCCGGCGCATCCAGGACGTGATGGAAAAGAGCGGCGCGTTGCAAACCCAGGTGTCGCGCGACGAGGCCGAGCGGCTGCGCTTCTGGGCCGGGCGCAAGGCGGCATTCCCCGCGGTCGGGAGCATCTCCCCCGATTACTACTGCATGGACGGCACCATCCCGCGCAAGCGGGTGGGCGAAGTGCTGCGGAGGATCACGGAACTGGAAAAGAAGTACGGGCTGCGCTGCGCCAACGTGTTCCACGCGGGAGACGGCAACCTGCATCCGCTCATCCTCTATGATGCCAACCAGCCCGGCGAATTGCAGCGCACGGAAGCCTTCGGCGGGGAAATCCTCGAGCTTTGTCTCCAGGTCGGCGGTACCATCACCGGCGAGCATGGTGTCGGCGTCGAGAAGATCAACCAGATGTGCGTCCAGTTCGGATCGCTCGAGCTCGAGACCTTCCACGCGATCAAACGCGCATTCGACGAGCACGAGCTGCTCAATCCGGGCAAGGCGGTGCCCACCCTGCACCGCTGCGCCGAGTTCGGGCGCATGCACGTACACGCCGGACGGGAGAAGTTTCCTGATCTACCCAGGTTTTAATTAGCCGCCAAGACGCCAAGAACGCCAGGAAGACCGAGATCTTTAACCACAAAGGACACCAAGGACACAAAGGAAAAGCAAAACCGGACATGATTCAGTAGTCAAAAAGCCTTCGTGTCCTTTGTGTCCTTAGTGGTTCAGCCTTTGTCTCCGTTTTCGGGCCCAGATCCGTGCATGCAGTGATTGATCAACTCGCGACGACCATACGCGAAGCAGCCGCGAAAAAACGTCCATTGTGCATCCGCGGCGGCGGCACGAAGGACTTCTACGGCCAGTCGCTCGACGGCGAGGTCCTCGATACGCGTTCCTACACGGGCATCGTGGACTACGAGCCGACCGAGCTGGTGATCACGGCGCGCGCCGGAACGCCGCTCGCGGAAATCGAGGCTGCGCTGCGCGAGAAAGGCCAGATGCTCGTCTTCGAGCCGCCCC
>JAHFRO010000034.1:4957-23207 GCA_023266245.1 Betaproteobacteria bacterium
ACGGGCATCGTGGACTACGAGCCGACCGAGCTGGTGATCACGGCGCGCGCCGGAACGCCGCTCGCGGAAATCGAGGCTGCGCTGCGCGAGAAAGGCCAGATGCTCGTCTTCGAGCCGCCCCGCTTCGGCTATCTGCCCTCACCCCTAGCCCCTCTCCCGGGATTGGGCGAGGGGAACATCGAGCCGGCTGCGCCGGAAAAAAGGATTGCGACGCTGGGAGGATGCATTGCGGCGGGCCTGTCCGGTCCGCGCCGCGCCTACGCCGGAGCGGTGCGCGACTTCGTGCTGGGCGTGCGCCTGCTCGACGGTAAAGGCTCGGACCTCCGCTTCGGCGGACAGGTGATGAAAAACGTCGCCGGCTACGACGTGTCGCGCCTGATGGCGGGCTCGCTCGGCACCCTCGGCGTGCTGCTCGAGGTCTCGCTCAAGGTGCTGCCGTTGCCGGCCACGGAAGCAACGCTCAAGCTTCAATGCATCGAACGCGAGGCAATCGCGATGATGAACGAGTGGGCGGGGAAACCGTTGCCCATCACGGCGACCGCGTACTGCGATGGCGATCTCGGCGTGCGGCTTTCCGGCGCGCGCACGGCAGTAGCAGCGGCGATCAAGAAGTTGGGTGGAATCCCGGTGGAGCCCGGTCAGGCCGAACGCTTCTGGAACGGCATCCGTGAGCAGACTGACCCATTCTTTGCGACCGGCTTGCCGCTGTGGCGCCTGTCGATGAAGCCCACCACTCCCCCGCTCAATCTACCTGGAAAACAGCTCATCGAATGGGGCGGCGCCCTGCGCTGGCTCAAATCGGAAGCGGATGCGAAGACAGTACGTGACGCCGCGACATACGGCGGCGGCCACGCCACCCTGTTCCGCGACGGCAACAAGTCCGCCGGCGTGTTCCATCCGCTCGCGCCTGCGCTGCTGAAAATCCACCAGCGGCTCAAGCAGACGCTAGATCCGGCCGGCATTCTGAATCCCGGCAGAATGTACCACTCCTTCTGATCCGGAAAATCCACCACGGGATCCCATGCCCAACAACTTTCTCGAGCAACTGGTGTCGGAATGGTATGAATACCAGGGCTACTTCGTGCGCCGCAATATTCCCGTCGGCAAGCGCACGAAGGGCGGATACGAATGCGAGCTGGACGTGGTGGCCTTCAATCCGACGACCCGTCATCTCGTGCACATCGAGCCCTCGATGGATGCGGAAAGCTGGGAGCAGCGTGAAAAGCGCTACGAAAAGAAATTCCGTGCCGGGCTCAGGCACATCCACAAGCTGTTCCCGGGAATTAATCTGCCGAATGAAATCGAGCAGATCGCCCTGCTCGCCTTCGCCAGCAGAGTGAATCACCCGACTCTTGCGGGCGGCAGAGTCCTGCTGGTCTCAGACCTGCTACGCGCCATCATGGAAGAGTTCTCCGACAAGAACATCTCTTCCGGCATGGTCCCCGAACACCATCCGATCCTGCGCACGCTGCAGTTCGTCGTAGAGTATCGTGGGAAGGTGTTTCACGAGTTGACCTAGGCGCCCGTGGTTTGATACAGACCGTGAAAAACTCTCAACGCGAAGGACGCAAAGGATTTGATATTTTGAAATTCTTGGCGTCTTGGCGTCTTGGCGGTCCAAAAGGCAGGATTCAGGATTCGGGATTCAGGATTCAGAGCAATCGATCCTTCTGGTTTTTCCTCTGCGTCCTCTGCGTCCTCCGCGGTGAGAGGTGGTCTTTGTTTTTCCTTGGCGGGCTTGGCGTCTTGGCGGCTAATTGACATGCAAACCAACCTCGCGCCGTTCATCAAGGACACGCCGGAAGGCCGCGAAGCCGACGCGATCCTGCGCAAGTGCACGCATTGCGGACTCTGTACCGCGACCTGTCCTACCTATCAGCTGCTGGGCGACGAGCTCGACGGCCCGCGCGGACGCATCTACTTGATCAAGCAGGTGCTCGAAGGCGCGCTGCCGACCTCGAAGACGCAACTGCACCTCGACCGCTGTCTCACCTGCCGTTCGTGCGAAACGACTTGTCCTTCGGGCGTGCAATACGGGCGCCTGCTCGACATCGGCCGCCATGTGGTGGAAGAGCACGTGGCGCGCGGCCCGCTCGAGGCCATTCAGCGCCGCGCGCTGCGCGCGGTCATTCCGAGCCCCGCGCTGTTCAATCCGCTGCTCAGGCTCGGTCAGGTCACGCGCCCGCTCCTGCCGCAACCGTTAAAGCGAAAAGTGCCAACGAGCGCGGCGGCGCCGAAACCATGGCCGACCAGTAACCATGTGCGCCGGATGCTGGTGCTGGAGGGTTGCGTGCAGCCGGGCCTCTCTCCTAACACCAACGCCGCCGCGGCGCGCGTTCTCGACCGGCTTGGCATCACGCTGGTGCGCGCTTCCGAAGCCGGCTGCTGCGGCGCCGTTTCGTTCCACCTCGACGCGCAGGACGAAGCGCTCGACTTCATGCGCCGCAACGTGGACGCCTGGTGGCCCTATATCGAGCACGGCACCGAGGCGATCGTCATGACCGCGAGCGGCTGCGGCGTGATGGTCAAGGACTACGGTCACCTGCTCTCCCGCGATCCCGCCTACGCCGCGAAGGCGAAGCGCGTGTCGGAACTGACAAAGGACATCAGCGAAGTCATCGCCGCCGAGAGGGACAAGTTGCTCTCCCTTCCCCCTTCCCCCTTCCCCCTTCCCCGGCGCGTGGCATTCCACTCGCCGTGCACCCTGCAGCACGGAATGAAGATGAAGGACAAGGTGGAGGCGCTGCTATCGGACCTCGGCTTCGAGCTTGCCAACGTGCCCAACGCGCATCTATGCTGCGGCTCGGCCGGCACTTATTCCATCCTGCAGCCGGAACTCTCCAGGCAACTACTCGCCAACAAGATCGCGGCCCTCTCGAGCGGCAAGCCCTCGGCGATCCTCACCGCCAACATCGGCTGCCAGTCGCACCTGCAGACCGCGACCGAGCTCCCGGTCCGGCACTGGATCGAGGCGCTCGAAGAGCGACTTGCACCTTAGCATGACCCTCGCTGTGACCCATGCAACCAGGAGCGCGCGGAAAAGCCATCCGCTACGCAACCTTCCCGCTCCTGCCGGGACCCTGAAGCTCAACGGCGCGGCGGTACCGGTGTTCGTCGGCGAGTTATGGACGGCGAAGCAGCGCCAGGCTTCCTCGATCCACGAGATCTCCTACCGCGCCTGCTTCAAGCCGCAGCTTCCCGCCTGGTTCATCGAGCGCCTGACCGCGACCGGCGACACCGTCTACGACCCCTTCAGCGGCCGCGGCACCACGGCGCTCGAGGCGGCGCTGCACGGGCGCGGCGTGATCGCCAACGACGTCAACCCGTTGAGCGCGCTGCTCACGCTGCCGCGGCTGGAAGTGCCCGAGCTGCCGGAAGTCGAGCAACGCCTGGGACGCTTGCGCATCCCGCCACGCGGCGGCGCGGACCTGGATCTCTCGATGTTCTTTCATCCCCGCACCGAGCGCGAGATCGTCGCTTTGCGCTCCTATCTCGAACGACTCAAAGAATACGGCGACGAAGACGCGGTGGATCGCTGGATACGAATGGTTGCGACCAACCGCTTGACCGGCCATTCCCCCGGATTTTTCTCGGTCTATACGCTGCCGCCCAATCAGGCGGTGTCGCCGGAAAACCAGCGAAAAATCAACCGCAAGCTGAAGCAGAAGCCGCTCTACCGCGACATCCGCGCCCTCATCCTTCGAAAATCCGTGCAGCTACAGCACAAGCTGAGCGCCACCGACAAGGAACGGCTGCGCCGCGCGGCGGCCGACGCGGTCTTTCTCACCAGGGATGCAGCGCTGACGCGGGAGATCCATGCGAACAGCATCCAGCTCACGGTCACTTCGCCGCCGTTTCTCGACGTGGTGCAGTACGCGCGCGACAACTGGCTGCGCTGCTGGTTCAACGGCCTCGATGCCGAAGCGATCGGCCGGCGCATCACCATGGCGAAGACGCTCGAGGACTGGGCCGGCGCGATGTCGCGGGCGTTCGCCGAACTCTACCGCGTAACGAGACCGGGAGGCTGGGTCGCGTTCGAGGTCGGCGAAGTGCGGCGCGGAGCGGTGAAACTGGATGAGATTGTGGCCCCGCTCGGGATGGATGCCGGCTTCGACTGCGTCGCGGTCCTGATCAATTCCCAGCGCTTTACCAAGACCGCCAACATCTGGGGCGTGGCGAACAACCAGCTCGGCACCAATTCCAACCGCATCGCGCTGTTCCGGAAAGCGGGCTGACGCCGCCATCATGATTGTCAGCCTCCGGCTGCAGTTTCCCGGCGCTGGCGCAAGCTGTCCCAGATACTCACCACAACCTCTTCGATGTCCTCCGTGAGGTTGGTCCGCGCGCCGCCCGCCACATGAGGCGTGAGCAGCATCGGCGGCCGTCAGGCGCGAAGCAACGGCCTGAGCTCCCTCACGTTTCGAACTTTCTCGATGCCCCACACCGCGTCGATCAGCGCCCGGGCGCGGCCCTTGCCGAGTACCGGAGCGATGAGGTCGTAACACTTGGCGTCGACCTCCTCGCGCGTCATCGGATTGGCGGGCGTGCCGCGCACCGCCTGGGTGTGCTGTCTGAGAATTCGCCCGTCGCGCGTCCTGAGCTCCAGGATCGCCTCGCGCGTCGGGGCGTGCTCGAGCGCTTCGTCGCCGATCAGCTCGACGCGCTGCTTCACCGCAAGCACCTTGGGGTCGCGCATGCGGCGCTCGTCGTGCGAGGAAATGAAGGTCACGGTGCCGTCGAGCAGCATCACCGAGAGCAGGTGCTGCAGGTTGATGTCGGGCATGCTGCGGTCGTTCACCGTCGCGGCGCCGGTTTTATAGATCGTCACGGTCAGCTTCTCGACGTCGTCCGCGCCGATGCGGTGCTCCTTGACCAGCGTTGACAGCGAATCGAGCGCCGCCTGGATCGGGAAGCCCGCGGACCAGCGCTTGATGCTGGTGTTCACGACCTCAAAGGTGCTGCCGAGCCCGCGCGTCAGCGCCTGGGGATCGGGCTCCGCCGCGTAGGCGAAGAAAAAATTCATGTCGCCCGAGAACACATCCTCCACCCCCGTGAAGCCGCTCGCCGCCAGGGTCGCAGCGGTCACGCCATTGCGCGAGGTCATGCCGCCGAAGTCGAACGCCTTCTCGACGTGCTCCTTGTCGCGCGCCCAGCAGTTCACGCCCGACGCCTGCTGCGCGGTATAGGAAAGCAGATAAGGGACCTGGTGTTCCTTGAGACCGGCCAGCGCGCCGGCCGCCGCCGCCGCGCCGAACAACGGACCGAAGCTGTGGCTGGAACGCCCCGCGGCCCGAAACGCAAGCGGCCCCAGCGCATACATCGCACGGGTGCAGATGTCGTAGCCCAGCACCACCGCGCGCAGCATGGCTCTTCCGTCGCGCCGCCCGCGCTCGGCCATCGCCAGCGCCGCGGGCACCGTGCCGCATCCTGGATGGGATTGCGAGCGCGTGTGCGAATCGTCGGTCTCGTCGGCATGCGCCATCATGCCGTTCGCAAAAGCAGCGTTGACCGTCGAAGTGAGCAGGCGGGTGCCGACGACCGTGGCTTCCTTGACGCCGCCCAGGCTTTTCACGTAAGCGACCGCCTTCTTGCCGGGCAGCAGGCGCGATCCGGACACGATGGCCGCCAGCGTATCGATCAAATGGTGCTTGCCAGCTTCGACCGCCTCCGCGGGCAACGGTCTTTTCAGCGCGCCGGCGATATACGCGCTCAACTCGCGCATCACCGGCGAAATCTCGTAGCGCGGCGTGCCCAAAGCGATCGCGCCCCGTCAGGATGGTTTTTCGACGGTGGCTTTTTCAATCGCGAGCAGCGCGTCGAGCCCGAGGGTCTGATGGAGCGCGGCCTGCTCGGCCTTGCGCGTGGTGCCCGCCAGCACCGGGTTGGGGGCGCCGTCCGCGAGCGAGCGATAGGTCTGCTGCATCGCGCGGTGAAACGCGAACGTCGGTGTCGTGATCGCGAGAATGCGGTAGCCGAGGGCGCCGAACTCCTGCAGCGTCATGCCGTATCCCTGCACTCCTTCGCCCTGCACCGAGAACATGAAAGGCGGCGGCAGGCGCCCGGCGATGAAGCGGGCCTCCTCGGCATTGCGCGGAGTAACGAACAGCATGTCCGCCCCCGCCTTGCGGTACGCTTCCGCGCGCCGCAATGCATCGTCCATGCTGCTCGACCGCACGCCGTTGGTGCGGGCGATAATGGCGAACTCGGGGCTGCGGCGCGCCCGGACCGCTTCGCGGACTTTTGCCGCCATCAGCTCCTGCGGAATCATGTGCTCGATGCCGATGTGGTGATGCGCGCGCTTGGGCAGCAGTTGGTCTTCGATCTCGATGGCGCAGAATCCCGCCGCTTCCGCCACGGATACGGTGTGGTGCAAGTGCATCGGATCGCCGAAGCCGCAGGCGCCGTCGAGTATCAGCGGCAGGCCGCACGCCGCACGGATCTCGACGCCCGCCTGGACGAGCTCCGTCAGGCTCAGGTTCGCCTCGAGGCAACATTTGACGTAGCCGAGGGCGCCGGCGCTGAGATACAGCACCTCAAAGCCCGCCGCGGCCGCGATCTTCGCGCAGAGCGGATTGAACACCGCGGGCGCTACATACGCCTGCTTGCCCGCCAGCATTTCACGAAACTTCATCGTCAGTCCCTCCCGTGCATTCTGGTACGCCGGACATCTCCGCTATCTCGCGAGTCCCAAGTCGGCCAGCACCGCCTTGTAATCGTCGTACTGGGCCTTGAGGAACCTCCTGCTCTCCGCGCTGTTCATGAATCTGCTTTCCCAGAATTTGCTTTCCATGTCCTTCTTCCATTCCTCCGTCTGCACCATCGCGGCAAGAACACCCTCCCAATAAGCGATCTGCACCTGGCTCATTCCCTTGGGCCCGATCATGCCGCGCGGGCTGGAAAACACGGAATCGATGCCCTGCTCCTTCCAGGTCGGGACTCCGGCAAACGCGCCGCCGAGGCGCTGCGGCGAAGAAACGGCAATCACCCGTACCCTGCCAGCCTGCAACTGCGGCGCGGTGCCGGAGACCGGGGCCGCAGCGACGTCGACATGCCCGCCCATCACGGCGGTCAGGGACTGAGGCCCTGAGCCGAAGATCGCGAATTTCAGCTTTTTGATGTCGACCCCCGCCGCCTTCATCGCCAGCACCGTCGCGATATGGTTGGCGCCACCGAGGCTGATGGCAATCGCAAAGCTGCGCGAGGCGGGATCGCGTTTCAGCTGCTCGACCAGGTCGCCTGCGCTCTTGATGGGCGAATCCGGCTTGACCGAGAACGCGACGTACTCATTGAACAGTTGAGCGATCGGGGTAACGTCGGTGTAGGTGATGGGGCTGCTGCCCAGGATGTGCTCGGTCAACAGGTTGATCGGGCTGACGGAAAGGTAAGCGCCGTCGCCCGCATGCTGATTGAGATAAGTCCAGCCGATCACGCCGCCACCGCCGGGTTTGCTCACCACCGTGACCGGCATATCGACCAGCCGCTTCTCCTGCATGATGCGTTGCACCGCCCTGGCGATGACATCGTTGGCGCCACCCGGGCCCGACAGGGCGACGATCTCGACGTTCTTCTGCGGTTTCCATTGCGCAATTGCCGGGCCGGAGAGAAAACCGCCGGCTGCCAACAGCACCGCGAGCACGCAGGACTTCGTCAGACGTTTAACTTGACCACCACCCATGTCCACTCCTCTCTCTACCGTTGCAGCGCCGCCGGTTCCCTGGCGGTGCCTGGATCCAAACTAATTGGCGCGGATGCCGGACTGCTTGATCACCTTCGCCCACTTCTCAACGTCGGCCCTGATGATGGCGCCAAACTGTTCCGGGGTATTGCCGACAACCTCCGCGCCCTCGGCTGCGAGGCGTCCCTTGGTCTCGGGCGATTGCAGGACTTTGACGATCTCCTGGTTGAGCCTCATGACGATCTCGCGCGGCGTTCCGGCGGGAACCATGATGCCGTGC
Organism: Betaproteobacteria bacterium; assembly: GCA_023266245.1. Classification (GTDB taxonomy): domain Bacteria; phylum Pseudomonadota; class Gammaproteobacteria; order Burkholderiales; family SG8-41; genus SG8-41. Next base: position 12,913 of record JAHFRO010000034.1, read on the forward strand.
TGCCCGCCTTCGTTGAATCCCGGAACGCCGGATTCCGCGATCGTCGGTATCTCGGGCGCCGCGGGCGACCGCTTCGCCGTCGACACAGCGATAGCACGGATCCTCCCGGATTTGACGATCGGCATCCCCGCAATCATGTTGACCATTTGCGCCTGCACGTGTCCGGCCATCAGGTCGATCAGCGCGGGACCGGCGCCCTTGTACGGGATGTGCACGATATTGATCCCGCTCTGAAGCTTCAGCAGCTCCATCGCCATATGCGGTCCCGTCCCGCTGCCGCCCGAAGCATAGTTGAGCTGCCCGGGCCTGGCCTTTGCCAGCGCGATGAATTCCTTCATCGATCTGACGGGCAGCGACGGGTGAACGGTGAGAATATTCGGCGCCGCGGCCAGCAAGGTCACCGGCGCGAGATCCTTCAGCGTGTCGTACGGCAGCTTGGGATACAGGCTCGCGTTGACCGCGTAGCTGGTGGATACCAGGATCATCGTATAGCCGTCGGGCGGGGATTTGGCGGCGATATCGGTGCCGACCGTGCTTCCTGCTCCCGGCCGGTTATCAACGATGACCGATTGCCCGAGGTTTTCCGTCAGCTTCACAGCGACAGTGCGCGCCAGGATGTCGCTCGGACCGCCGGGCGCGAGCGGCACGATCAGGCGGATCGGTTTTACCGGATAGGCCCCCGCGCCACTTTGTTGAGCGTAAGCTGGCGCCGCCTGAAATCCGATGCACGACATTGCAACCACGATTGCAAAGCGCAAATTCAGTTTCATGGCTTCCCCTTGTCCTTGTATTAGCACCTATCTCAATAATGCTCCACGCGGGTGCCGGCCCTGCTAATCCTCTCCGAGCAAGTCCATCGCGGTGCGGCAGTAAATCTGGTCCCGCTCCGCGGCTTTCAGCCTCTTGACCTTGCCGATCATCTCGAGCGGCGTCTCTTCGCCCATGTCGAACGGCGCATCGGTGCCGATCGCCACACGGTCGGCTCCGACAAGATCGATCAGGTAACGCAGCGCCCGCGCGTCGTGCGTGAGCGCGTCGTAATAGAACCGCCGCAGGAAGTCGTACGGCGAGGTTTTCGTCTGTGCGCGCGTCTCCTTGCGCACCTTGTGCCCGTGCGCGAACCGGCCGATCTGGTACGGCACGTATCCGCCGCCGTGCGCCAGACAGATCTTCAGGCCCCTGAGCTCGTCGAGCGCGCCGCTGAACATCAGGTTCGCCGCCATGATCGTGGAATGGAGCGGGTTGCCGATTAAATTCCTGAGGTAGTAGTTCTCCATGCCGCACCAGGGGGTAAAGGAGTAGGGATGCGCAAACACGAATACCTTGAGCTCCCGCGCACGGCGCAGCACCGGGCGAAACCTCGGATCGGCGAGCTGCTCTTGTTCCACGCAAGTCCCCAGCTCGACCGCGCGAAAGCCGTGATTCTTCACCGCGCGCTCGAGTTCCGCCACGGCGGCATCGGGATGCTGCATGGGAAGCGTCGCCATCCCCTTCAGGCGCTCGGGTTTCGCCGCGACCATCTTCGCAATGCCGTCGTTGATGATGCGCGAAGCCGCCAGCCCCGTATCCGCATCCAGCCAATAGAAGAAGACCGTCGGCGCGGTGGAAATGATGGAGACATCCAGTCCCTTGCGGTCCATTCCCGCGAGCTTCGCTTCCGGATCGTAGAACTCTTTGAAGATGGGGAACGTGTTGCCGCCTTCCCGCACGATGCGCCGCTTCTCGCCGTGCGTTTCGATGCGCATGTGGTAGCGTGCCGGGTCCTTTTCGATGGCATCCAGCATTGCTTTGGGGACCACGTGGCTGTGCACGTCGATACGCTTGCTTCGTTGTTTCATCGCTTCTCCCTGTTTGCAAGTTGTGTGCTCATAAGCTTCCTCCTGCGGCAAGTCTGCGCGCTACTCCGGGCGCGCGCCGGAATCCTTCACAGCCCTGCGCATCTTCTCGACCTGCTCCGGCAGGTAGGCCGCCAGTGCCCCCTGCGTCGAGCCGATCGGATCGGCGCCAAGGTTCGAGAGCCGTTCCTGAAGCTCCGGTGTTTTCAATGCCTTGACCACCTCGGCGTTGAGCTTCGCAAGAATTGCGGGAGACGTCTTCGCAGGCGCAACGAGACTGTACCAGCCGATGAACTCGTAGCCGGGAACCGATTCCGCGATCGTGGGGAGGTCCGGCACCAGCGGCGTGCGCTTCGCGCTGGTTACGCCGAGCGCCCTCACCCTGCCCGCCCTGACCGTGGGCAGCACGGCGGGTATGACCGAAATCACCATCTGTACCTGCCCGCCCACCGTGTCGGTCAGCGCAGGTGTGATCCCCTTGTAGGGAACGTGCACGATGTCGATTCCCGTCATGCTCTTTAATATCTCGGCGGACAGGTGCGGCGGCGAACCCGAGCCTCCGGAACCATAAAGGAGCTGCCCCGGCTTCGCCTTCGCAAGCGCTATCAATTCCTTGATCGAGGCCGCCGCAACCGAGGGATGGACCACGAGCAGGAAAGGGGTCGATGCCATCAGGCTGATGGGCGCAAAATCCTTGAGCAGGTCATAGGGCAGCTTCTCGTACATGACGGAAACGATGACGGCCTGGGCGGTCACGATCAACAGCGTGTGGCCGTCGGGCGCTGCTTTAGAAGCGATCTCCGCACCGATGATGCCGGTCGCGCCGGGGCGCGTGTCCACGATCACCTGCTGACCCCAGGCCTCGGTGAATTTGCTCCCGATCAGCCGCCCGACGATGTCGGGACCCGAGGCAGGGGAACTCAACGCGATGATGCGTATCGGCCTGGTCGGATACGCCTGCGCGACGGAATCTGGCGCGGGCACGGCAGCCACGCTCAGCACCAGAGCCGCGGCGCAACAGATTGCTGTATCCGCACGAGTCACGAGTCACCAGTCACGAGTCACCGCGCTCTAGCGCTTCAACCCTCGGCGGCCGGTGGCCCTGGTGCGATACAGCCCGCCGTCGCCGGCGGTGAGGTAAAGGCACGTCAGGCCGGCGTCGCCGAACGCGCACCGCATCGGCATGTCCGCAGGGGCCGGATGCGTCTCCAGCACGGTGCCGGATGCTGAAACCACGTAGATCAGCGGTCCGGCGCCGCTCTTCTTCCAGCCTGCGCAGGCCACGATGTTGCCCTCGCTGTCGAGGCACATGCCCTCGATGCCGCGTTCTACGGCTGCGAACTGGAGCAGCACCCTGCACGGTCCGATACCACCGTCCGGCCCGACCGGATAGGCATGGAGCTCGCACGGATCACCCCTTTCCACGTCGCCGTCCGCGACGTACAGCATCTTCTCGTCCGCCGACAGCAGTATCGAGCGCGGCCCTTTCGTGTCGCGCGTGACGCGCGCGAGCTTCCACGCGCGGCGCTCGTCGCGCTCCAGCCGCAGCACCGAAGCATGGTCGAGAAACGGGTAGACCGGCGGACCGTACGGCGGCTGCGAGTTGTACGGGTCGGCAATCCACACGCGCCCCTTGCTGTCCACGATGACGTCGGTCGGCTGGTTGTGATGCCTGCCGTCGAGCAGGTCGTTCGTCGGCGCAGTCGAGCCGTCGTTCAGGAAATGTATAACGCGCCGACCGCCTTCCTGCGCGCCGAATACCGTGCCGTCCGCCGCGACGGCGATGCCGTTGGTGCGGCCGGTGTACTTGCGGAAGACGTCCGTCTTGCCGGTGCCGGGTTCGTAGCGCAGGATGCGCTCTTCCTGCACCGCGCTGAACAGCATCATGCTTCCGTCCCACGCCAGACCGCCGGTCCTCCCTTTGTAAGGGCCGGCAACGAGATCGAATTTCCAGGCCATCGTTCCTCCGTTACCGCGACGGCACGCCGGGGATATTCAGCCGCGTGCGCACCACCGAACCGATCATGGTGATGTAGAGCGAGCGCCAGTCGTCGTCGCCCCAGGCGAAGTTGGTCGGATGGTGTCCCGAAGTCTTCAAGCGGGCGAGCACTTTGCCGGCGGCGTCGTGCACATAGATGCCGCCCGGACCCGTGCAATAGACGTTGCCTTCGACGTCGCACTTCATGCCGTCAGGAACGCCGCGCTCGGGGCTGGTATAGCGATGAAAGAGCCGCCCCTTGCCCACGGTTCCGTCGGGCTTCACGTCGTAGACGCGGATCAGCCGCTCCCGGCTGCAGTTCACGTAGAGCAGCTTCTCGTCGGGCGAGAAGCACAGGCCGTTGGGATAGACGAAGTCGTCGGTCACCAGGTTCAATTTCCCGTCCGGCGCGATCCGGTACACGCCCTGGATGTCGAGGTATTTCTGCAGGTCGTCGCCCACCATGCCGACGTTCAGCAGCCCGCCCGGGGGATCGGTGAAGTAGATCTGGCCATCGGAGCGCACCACGATGTCGTTCGGGCTGTTGAGCTTTTTGCCCTGCCAATGCGAGGCCAGCGTTTTGATAGAGTCGTCCTTCTCGATACGGAAGACCGTGCGACCGCCCCAGCCCGCGACCAGCAGCCTGCCCTCCTGATCGAGGGTCATGCCGTTCGCGTGGGCGGACGGCTGGAGCACGACTTCCTGGTCCACGCCGGGCCTCCACTTCCAGATAGTGTCGCCGCAGATGTCGGTGAAAAAGAACTGCTGGTTGCGCTTGTCCCATACCGGGCCTTCGCCGAAAATGATGTCTCGCGCAATCACCTCCAGCGGGGGATTTTTGCCGACAATGCGCTCCGCCCCGGGAGCCGTCATGTCAATTTCCACCCGAACCTCCCCCCGGGCTCCAGGCTTTCGGGGCCAAAGCCTGCTCATCGCTCACGGCGTCGATCACTACCGGCTTGCCCATGGCGAACGCGCGCGGCAGCAGTTCCTTGAGCTGGCCCGGCTGTTCCACGCGGAATCCGGCGCAGCCCAGCGCTTCCGCCACTTTGGCAAAATCGACGGCTTTCTGGAACCGCCAGATGTCATCGGAGCGACCGCCCGGTTTACCCTTATAGGCGGTCTGGACCAACGGGATTTCCTGATTGAGCGAACTGTTGTTGTTGACCACCACCACGAGGTTGATGCCGTAGCGGGCCGCGGTTTCCAGCTCCGCCAGGTGATAGTACATGCCACCGTCGCCGGTAAAGCACAGCACCGCTCGATCGGGCAGCGCGCATTTCACTCCCATCGCACCCGGGAAACCCCAGCCCAGCGATCCCGCGCAGCGGATATAGCGCTGCCCCGGTTGGGTGATGTCGATCATCTGGCCCGTCCACATGCCGGAGTGTCCCGTGTCGGAAACCACCACGCCGTCGGCCGGCAGTGCTCCTGTTATCTCCCTGCAGATGCGCTCCGGCCGCATTGGCACCGCGTCCGATTTCAGCAACGGTTCCGAATCGGCGCGCCACTCGGCAACGAGCTGTCGCACGCGCCCCGTCCACGCTTGCGCGCTCTCGGGCGCCTTGCATTGCGTCGCATCGATCATTTGCCGCAGCGTCACCTTGGCGTCTCCCAGCAGCGAGACCGCGTTCGGATAATTCCTGCCCAGTTCCTCGGCGTCGATGTCGAGCTGGATTACCGGCGTTCTTACTGCGGGAATTTTCCAGTTGACGGTCACCTGTCCACCGGTATGACTGCCGATAAAGAACACCAGGTCGGCCTCTGACACGGCACGGTTGGCGCAGGCGCGCGAGTACACGCCGACCACGCCTACCGACAGCGGATGGGTATCCAGGATGGAGCCCTTGGCATTGAGCGAGGCGGCGACCGGTATCTGCAGCTTCTCGGCCAGTTCCACCAGTTCAGCTTGCGCCTCAGATGCGACCACGCCGCCACCGGCGACGATGATCGGTTTCTGCGCTTTGGCCAGCAGCGCTACGGCGTCGCGCACGCGCTGCATCTCGGGCTCGGGGCGGAACGCCGGCACGCGGCTGAACTGCGTCTCGACCAGAGGCTGCAAATCGGCCTCTCCTTCGGCGACCTGACCGTGGCTACCACGCAGCCGCAGGTGAACCGGTCCTGGCGCTCCCGAGATTGCCGCACGGAACGCCTGGCGGAGCATGTCCGGCAGGCGTGTCAAGTCATCGACCTGCATGTTGAGTTTCGTGACCGAATCGAACTGGGTGAAATCTTCCACCTCCTGGTAGGCATACCGGTAACGCCCTGTAGTGTCGGGGCCGCCGGTGACGGCGACTATCGGTGAACCGGCCATGAAGCCATCGCGCAGGCCGGCCGCGAGATTCGATGCGCCGATCTGCTGGGCGAGGCATACGCCCGGTCTGCCGCTCGCGCGCGCGTAACCGTCGGCCATATAGGCCGCGGCTTTCTCGCCATGCGTCATGATCTTGCGGATATTCAGGTCATCCATTTCCGCAAGCGCCCTCATCAGGATCGTCGGCACGAAGAACACATGCGTGACGCCGTAACCCCGCAGGACTTCCGCGAACAGCCGCGATCCAGTCATTTTTGGCATGCGATCCACCCTCCCTTGTAATGAGTGGAATACTACCCTGCCTCGAACCAGGTTATTCGAGCCCGGTTCAGGGCTCGACGGTCAGGACTTCTGGTAGGTGCCGATCAGTTCGACCTGCCCCAGGATGTGGCCCTTCATCGCCTGCTCGAGCGCGGCCTTGTTGGGCCGGTTCATGTCGGGCAGCACGGTGTCGAGCGCGTAGAGCTTGTGGAAGTAACGGTGCCGGCCGATCGGCGGGCAGGGCCCGCCGTAGCCGGCGCGCTTCCAATCGTTCAATCCCTCCAGCGTCCCCTTCGGCAGCTCGCCTGGCTTGATCGCCTCCTTCAATCCTGAAGCGGTCGGCGGAATGTTGTAGAGCGCCCAATGCACCCAGGTCATCTTCGGGGCCGCGGGATCGGGCGCATCGGGGTCGTCCACGATCAGCACCAGGGTTTTCGTTCCGGCCGGGACGCCGCTCCACGCGAGCGGCACCGACACATCCTCGCCCTGACAGGTGTGGCGCTTGGGAATCGCGCCGCTGTGCGTAAACGCGGTTGAGGTGAGCGTGAACGCCATGACCGCTGCTCCGATGACCGACGACGTGATTACAGTTGGACGAGCATCTTCTCAGCCGAGCTGACTTCGAACTGGCCGGGCTTCTCGAGGTTGAGGATCTTCACCACGCCGTTGTCCACCAGCATCGAGTAGCGCTGCGAGCGCACGCCGAAGCCGCGCTCGGTGAGATCAGTCTCCAGACCCAACGCCTTGGTGAAGGTCGCGGCGCCGTCCGCCATCATGCGCAACTTCTTGCCGACCCTCTGGTCCTTGCCCCAGGCGCCCATTACCATCGCATCGTTCACCGCCAGGCACCAGATCTCGTCCACTTTCTTCGCTTTGAGCTGGTCCGCGAGCTCGACATAACCCGGCAGATGCTTGCCCGAGCAGGTGCGCGTGAACGCGCCCGGCAGCCCGAGGATCACGATGCGTTTTCCTTTCGTGAGATCCGATACCTTGAAGGCCTCGGGTCCGGTCGGACATCCCTGGGTGTACTCGACGGTAAGTTCGTGCAGCGTGCCTTCCGGCAGCTTGTCTCCAATCTTGATCATCATGCTCCCCTTGCTGGTTTTTAGCGCGTGTTTTGGTGTGTGATAGTATAGCTCAGTGACTGGCGCGCAAGAGCGACAACACCGAGCGCCACGCACGATCTGCCGCTGCTCACTATCCTCTGAAGCGATTTCACGCGCGTCTGCGGCGCTTAAACGTGCCTCCAACTGCATCGGCGTGATGAACCTGAAGGACAACGCGCATCGACATCAATCCGCTCTTCGTGCGCGAAGCGGGCCTGGGCGTGGTCGCCGCTGATGCGCTGATCGTATTGAACGATTAGGAGGGTCACATGCTGTTCAGGAACATCAGATCATCGCGACCTGGCAAGCTCCCTTCGCTGTGGATACTGGGTCTGCTGCTATGCGTCGGCATCGCGTCGATTGCCTCGGCGCAAACCCGTTCGACAAGATCAGGGCAGGCGTATCCCACCAAACCGATCCGGCTGATCGTTCCCTTCCCGCCGGGGGGAAGCAACGACATCGTGGCGCGCGTGGTCGGAGCGCAGCTCACGGAGCGGCTCGGCAAGACGGTGGTGGTGGACAACCGTGGCGGCGCGGGTGGGCGCATCGGCTACGAGACCGCCGCCACGTCGCAGCCGGACGGTCACACGTTGTTGATCATCTCCGCCGCATACACCTTCACTCCCGCGCTCCATAAACTGAACTTCGACCCGGTCAAGTCATTCGTGCCGGTTGCCATGCTCGGCAGGGGACCGAACTCGCTCGGCGTCTTTCCCGGCCTTGGCGTCAATTCGGTGAAAGAGCTCGTCGCGCTCGCAAAAGCGAAGCCCGGCCAGCTGCATTACGCATCGGCGGGAATCGGCACCTTCCAGCATCTCGGCAGCGAGCTCTTCAGGATCATGGCGGGAATCGACATCGTGAACGTGCCCTTCAAGGGGGGCGGCCCCGCGACAATCGCGGTCATTGCCGGCCAGGCCCAGATCACAATCGGCACGCTCATCCAGTCGCTGCCCCATGTGCGCACGGGGCGCTTGAAGTTGCTGGGAGTCGGCGGCGCGCAGCGGCTGGCGATCCTGCCCGACGTGCCAACGATCTCGGAGGCCGGCGTCCCCGGCTATGAGGCGTACAACTGGTGGGGCATCCTGGCACCGGCTGGAACCCCCGCCGCCATTACCAAGCGGCTGCACGGCGAGATCACGGGCATCGTCGCCTCGCAGGAAGTGCAGAAATGGTTCGCTTCGGAAGGCGCCGAGGCCGTCAGCAGGACCCCCGAGGAGTTCCGCAAGTTCATTGCGGCCGAGATGGTCAAATGGGGCGGCGTGGTGAAAGAAGCCGGCATCCGGGCTGAGTAACCTGGTGAAGCGTGACGTGATGGAGCGTGACTGGTGACCGGTGACTCGTGAGTCGAGCCTTATGCAAGACTTGAAAAAGAATTCTCCCTATGGCGTCTACGTCGAGCACTGTAAAAAAGGCGAACTCGCCTACCAGGTGACCGGGGACGGCAAGCCGGTGTTCTACCCGCGCGCCGTGGCGCCCGGTACCGCGAGCCCCGATCTCGAGTGGCGCGTCTCCAGGGGCCTCGGCACGGTGCATGCGACCACGGTCGTCCATCATCGGAACGAAGCTCCTCTCAACGTCGCGCTGATCGACCTCGACGAAGGCTTCCGCATGATGAGCCGGGTCGAGGACATCGATCCCATGCAGGTGAAAATCGGCATGCGAGTGCAGTTGAGGATGCACCTCGGCGATGAAAAGCAGCCGCCCTACCCCGTGTTCGTTCCGGCGGAGGGCGCGAGATGAGCGGGCTGAAGCGCGGTGCCGTCGCCGTCGTCGGCGTCGCCGAATCCGATCTCGGGCAGGTCGCGCCCGACACCACCCCGACCGACCTGATGGCGCAGGCCACGCACCGCGCGCTCGAGGACTGCGGGCTCAGGCTCACCGACATTGATGCGGTGTTGTGTGCGCACACTCAATCACGCATGTCGGCGCTGCAGCTGTGCGAGTACCTGCGCATCAAGCCCCGATATTTCGACAGCACGCAGATCGGCGGTTCGTCCTTCATGTCGCACCTTGCGCACGCGCAGGCCGCGATCGAGCACGGGTTATGCGAAGTCGCACTGATCGCCTATGGCAGCACGCAGCGCTCGGTTTCTCGCGCTGCGGCAAGCCCGCGCGAATTCAACCCCTACGAGATGCCGTACCGCCCGATCCTGCCGGCCTCCGCTTACGCCTTGGCCGCCTCGCGCCACATGCACCAGTTCGGCACGACGCGCGAGCAGCTTGCCGAAGTGGCGGTCGCGGCGCGCAAATGGGCCATGATGAACCCGGTCGCATGGGAAAAGGAGCCGCTCACGATCGAAAGCGTGCTCAACGCGCGCATGGTGAGCTATCCCTTCACCGTGCGCGACTGCTGTCTCGTCACCGACGGCGGCGGCGCGATGATCGTCACCTCCGCCGCCCGCGCGAAACCGCTCAAGAAGAAACCCGTCTATGTGCTGGGCGTGGGCGAAGCCATCGGGCACGCGACGATCTCCAATATGCCCGACCTCACGGTCACGGCAGCGGCCGAGTCCGGGCCCAAGGCGTTCACGATGGCGGGTATCAAGCCCTCCGATGTGGACATGCTCTCGCTCTACGACGCCTTCACCATCACGCCGATCCTGTTCCTCGAGGACCTGGGCTTTTGCCCCAAGGGCGAAGGCGGACGCTTTGTCTCGAAGGGTGCGATCGCGCCCGGAGGCAAGCTCGCCGTCAACACCAGCGGCGGCGGGCTTTCCTACTGCCACCCGGGCATGTACGGGCTCCTGGTGATGATCGAGGCGGTGCGCCAGGTGCGCGGCGAATGCGGGAGCCGCCAGGTG